>CAZWVO010000073.1:0-7679 GCA_964637535.1 uncultured Flavobacteriaceae bacterium | reverse complement strand
TACAGTAGCCTTTATGGGCAGTATTTTAGTTCATGCTGAGGCCTATACAAGATTTGATAGCGATCAGGAGCTGAAGTGTAACATTGGTCTTTTTATGGCTACTACCACGGTAGAAGGGTCGTATGAATACTTGTTAAGTGGAGACACCAGTGTAGGTGGCACCCTTTACTTTGATAACACAGCAGATGACTATAATGGAAATTTTGGAATTGGCCCTAATTTTAGAGTCTATTTTGGATATGCCCCTAGGAGCGGTTTCTTTGCCGAAGCCTTCGGTTTGTATTACACAGGCGAAGACGATTCCTTGGCAACTAATGATCTAAATGTGCGCGATAACAGGTACAACACACTTGCTTTGGGAATTGGGTTAGGAAATAAATGGGTAACCCGTAGTGAACGTTTTAGTCTAGAAATTAATGGCGGACTAGGGCGCAATGTTAATGCTGTAGACTTTCAGGATACGTTTATGTACCGTGCTGGGTTCTCCATTGGATTTCGATTCTAATTGGCTTATCATTCTTTTTAACAGGCTAATACATTTTAATTGTAAGGAGAATTTTTGCGGTTGCATTTTTCTCCCGAACTTGTACGTCATATCAGAATTTTCCATGGATATCATTATTGAATGAAAAGGACATACGGCATTTATTTACTGTTTTTCTTGGGTATGCAGTTAGGCGTTTCGCAAGAAAAAAATAAGACTCCCAACGATAGCATTACAGCTTTAGAAGAAGTTATTTTATTGGAAGCTGCTAAAACAAGAGCAGCTACGGGCATTGTTGCTTCTACCGTTGTTGGCGCAACTGTTTTTAAGAATTACAGCCCTATAGATGCTGTTTCTGCTATCAATCAAATTTCTGGAGTATACGCACTTTCTGGAGCATTAAACACCAACCGTATTACCATTAGAGGTGTTGGTGCAAGAACCTTGTTTGGAACAGATAAGCTACGTTTGTACTATAATGATATTCCGGTTACTAATGGTACAGGAACATCTACTATAGAGGCTTTTGATCTTGAAAATCTAAATTCTATTGAAGTCATTAAAGGCCCTAAAGGAACTGCATTTGGCGCTAATTTAGGAGGTGCAATTTTGATAAAATCCAAATTAGCTGATATCGATTATACAGGCTTTTCGAACAGTTTTACCGTTGGCTCATACAACCTTCTTAAAAACAATCTTGGATTTACGCATAGAACCAAAGATTTTAGTTTAGAACTGCATTACAATCACTTGGAAACGGATGGGTATCGACAAAATAATAGTTTTGATAGAGATGGCATATTGTTAAATACTGCCTATCATCTTAATGATCGTAATACCTTGGGACTCTTAGTTAACTATATTGATTATACGGCTCAAATTCCTAGTACCATTAGCCAAACAACCTTTGATGAAGATCCAAGGCAAGCGGCTGCAAATTGGTTGGCTGCCCAAGGTTTTGAAGCTAATAAATACACGCTTTTAGGGGTTTATTATACCCATACTTATGGCACAAAACTAAAACAAACTACTAGCCTTTTTTACACCTATTTAGATCATTTTGAACCTCGTCCTTTTAATATTCTAGACGAGTTTACAAATGGTTATGGTTTCCGAACACGGTTTCAGGGCAGTTTTGGAACGGGCACCAATGAGGCACAATATTCTTTTGGTGCTGAATTTTACAGGGATGAATACGATTGGAGCACCTTTGAAAATAACTTTGAAGACAATAACGGAAATGGTAGTTTGCAAGGGAATCAATTAAGTGACAACAAAGAATTTAGAAGACAATTTAATGCTTTTGCATCGCTTAATTACAAATTAACGGAAGCTTTTGAAGCACAGGCAGGGATTAGTTTAAACAAAACCAATTACGATTTTAGAGATCGGTTTAATACAGGAGCAAATAACACCAGTGCAAAACGTAATTTTGATGCTATTCTGCTTCCCAGTCTTAACCTGAAATACCAATTTTCGGGAAAACAGTCTGTATATGCAAATATTAGTAGAGGGTTCTCCAATCCGGGTTTGGAGGAGACCCTTACACCAGATGGCGTAATAAATCCTGATATTGTACAGGAAACAGGAACCAATTATGAAGTAGGCACGCTCTTAAATTTAGATCAAAAAAGGTTCTCCATACAGCTTGCTTTATATCGGATGAATATTAACAATCTTTTAGTTGCGCAACGCATTGGAGAAGATCAATTTGTAGGCATTAACGCTGGAAGCACCAAGCACCAGGGTATAGAGGCAGATCTTCAGTATAATCTAAGGCTTTCTTCCAGACTACAGGTTCGTCCTTTCGTTTCTTATACGTTTAACGACCATAGTTTTGTAGAATTCATTGATGGAGATAACGATTTTTCGGGTAACCCGCTTACGGGAGTGCCAAAGCACCGCATCCAATCTGGACTTCAGTTACGGCATAGTAGTGGGTGGTATTGGAATACCACACATCAATATGTTGGGGAAATTCCCCTGAGGGATGCTAATACGCTTTCTAGTGATGCTTTTGCCGTAGTTAGAATGCGTTTAGGGTACCAAACAGAAATTTTTTCTTCTTTAATTCTGGGGTTAGATTTTGGAATAGACAATGTTTTTGACACCACATATGCCCAATCGGTACTTATTAATGCTCAGAGTTTTGGCGGAGCAGAACCCCGATATTTCTCTCCTGGAAACGGCAGAAACTACTACGGAAGCCTACAATTGAGATATCAATTGTAAGCGCTTTTACTTAATGAATGTTATCTGAGAATGTTTAATTCATTCGCTGTAACCACGTTCTCATATCTACAGCTTTGTGTATCATAGCTCTTAAATCGCTAATTGCCACACGCTCCTGTTCCATACTATCTCTATGCCGTATGGTTACGGTTTTATCTTCTAGGGTTTGATGATCTACCGTAATGCAAAACGGCGTACCTACAGCATCTTGTCTTCGGTATCTTCTACCAACAGCATCTTTCTCATCGTAGACTACATTAAAATCCCATTTAAGATCGTCAACAATTTGATGGGCTAAGGCTGGCAAACCATCCTTTTTTACCAAGGGTAAAATAGCCGCCTTTGTAGGTGCTAAAACCGAAGGTAATTTTAAAACCGTACGGGTTGTTCCATTAGCTAAGTCTTCTTCTTGAAGCGAATTTGAAAATACGGCCAAAAACATTCGATCTAAACCAATAGAAGTCTCTACCACATAGGGAACGTAGGACTCGTTGAGTTCCGGATCAAAATACTGCAATTTTTTCCCAGAATGTTTTTCATGACTTCCTAAATCAAAATCAGTTCTAGAATGAATGCCTTCTAGTTCCTTAAAGCCAAAGGGGAAACGGAATTCAATATCTGCAGCTGCATCGGCATAATGCGCCAATTTTTCATGATCATGAAAACGATAATTTTCTGCTCCCATGCCCAAGGAGTGATGCCATTTTAAACGGTTTTCTTTCCAAGTCTCGTACCATTCTTTTTGTGTGCCAGGGCGTATAAAAAATTGCATTTCCATTTGTTCAAATTCCCTTTGGCGAAAAATAAATTGCCTTGCAACAATCTCATTCCTAAACGCCTTTCCGGTCTGGGCAATTCCAAAAGGAATTTTCATTCGGCCCGTTTTCTGAACATTTAAAAAGTTTACAAAAATTCCTTGAGCAGTTTCGGGTCTCAAATAAAGGTCCATGGCACTATCTGCAGAAGCTCCTAACTTGGTGCCAAACATAAGGTTAAACTGCTTTACATCTGTCCAGTTTCGAGACCCAGACAAGGGGCAAGCAATTTCCAATTCTTCAATAAGCGCTTTTACATCGGCTAAATCTTCCTTTTCTAAAGATTGCCCTAACCTTTTTAGTATGGTATTTGCTTTCTCCTGATATCCGATAACCCTGGGATTCGTAGCTATAAATTGAGTTTTATCAAAGGCATCACCAAAACGCTTTGCTGCTTTGTTCACCTCCTTTTCAATTTTTCCTTCAATCTTGGCAACGTAATCTTCTACCAAAACATCTGCGCGGTATCTTTTTTTAGAATCTTTATTATCAATAAGGGGATCGTTAAACGCATCAACATGACCAGAGGCTTTCCAGGTTGTGGGATGCATAAAAATGGCCGCATCAATACCCACAATATTTTCGTGCATTTGCACCATGGCTTTCCACCAATATTCTCGAATATTCTTCTTCAATTCTGCCCCATTCTGAGCATAATCATATACCGCACTTAGGCCATCATATATTTCACTAGATTGAAATACATAACCATATTCCTTTGCATGAGAAATTACCTGCTTAAATTTGTCTTGTTGTTTTGCCATTGGGCAAAAGTAGTACAATCCCTAAAAATTGAGTAATTTATTTTAATTGAAATTCGGAAGTAGAAAGTAATTTTTCGTCTTCAAAAACATTAAAGGTATAGGTCCCTGGTTGAAGGGATCCAGAAGGTACTGTAATAATATCGCATACACTTACCTCTTGCCCCATAAAAATGAGTTCTACCCTTTTACTGTAGATATTTCCATTTACAGAAATGGTGTTGGCATTATCTTCTACCACCTTTTTATCAGGGTCTAAAAACTGAAAGTACACTACTTTCTCTTGTGCAGACACATTAGGGTTTCCTCTAACTGTTACACATCCTCTAAGTTTTTCTATAATAGATGCTTTATTGGTTTTTATAGGCCTAGAACTACGCATTCTAAATCCACTGCCTTCCCCGTTTTGTAACTTTAAATAGGTCTTAACCTTCAGCTCTTCATTTAATTCCTTATTCTTCTGCCTTAGCAAAGCTTCTGCCTTGGCAAGTGAATTACTAGTACCACGAAACTCATCCATCATTTTACTAGTCTCCTCAAACTTTTCTGCTAATAATAAATTATTGTATTTAAGAAAGTTGTTTTTGAGCTTAAGACTATCATGTCTAGCCTCCAATTTGCTTAATTCTTCTTTGTATTCTGCTAGTTTATCTACCGTGAAATTAAGCCTTCCTACGGAATCCAAAAGTTGTTGAACCCTATGGCGAGAATCTTGAAGTTCTATATCGTTTACTTCATTTAAGGCAGAAAGTCGATCTACCTCCGTTTTCATCAGCGTAAGATCTTTAACCAGCAATCCTTTTTCCTCTTCCAAAAAGCTAATTTTAGTACTAGACTGAGCATAACTATAGTAAAAGGCAATAAGAATACCTACTATGACGGCCATTAAGGCAGCGAAGATAATCTTATAATTGAATTTAGTATCTTGTTGCGTTTCCATTTATTAGGTAGCAAGTAATTAAGTAGGTTTAAGATTTGTTCTATTATAAAGTTGTCAAATATACTAAATGATATCAACACCATCCTAGTTCCTAGGGTGTGTTTTGGATGTAATACACCTTTGGGTAAAGGTGAACGAATTTTATGTACCGTTTGTCGACACGACTTACCACTTACCGACTACAATTTTATCGATGAAAACCTTATTGATCGCATTTTTTATGGGCGAGTTCCTATAAAAAAGGCTAATTCTTTGCTTTTCTATGCAGAAAATGGCATTGTTCAACAGTTAATTCATTATTTAAAATATAAGAATCAGGAAGCCATAGGGGCTTTTTTAGGGGATTGGTTTGGACAACAAATTAAAGCTAACAACCAGCTTCCTACTATAGATTTTATTGTTCCCGTTCCCCTTCATAGAAAACGGTTAAAACAACGTGGATATAATCAAGTACAGCTATTTGCAGAACGTTTAGCACATCATCTCAACACTACAGTACGAACCGATATATTGCGCAAAACAAAAAATACCAAAACGCAGACCAAAAAAGGAAGAAGTCTTCGATGGTATAAAAAAACCGATCTGTTTATTTTAGACAATGCCGCACTTATAGCACATAAAAGAATATTGCTTGTAGATGATGTTATTACTACCGGAGCCACTATAGAAGCCTGTGCAACTGTTCTTAAGCATGCAAAGGATGTAGAACTCTATATTGCAACCATGGCGGTGGTTCCTTAATTCTTATTAAGAAAAATTACAATTTATCCTTCTTTCTTTACCTTTTTTTAAACATTATTTTTATTAAAATAGTTGTTTCTTTGTCTTTTACCAGCTTTCATTACTATGTTAAGACGCATTTCCGGATTTATTTTTCTTTTTTGCATTTTTGCAGCGTTGGTGCAATGTGGTCGGCGTGGAAATCCTTCTGGAGGTGAAAAAGATATTACTCCTCCCGTGCTACTTAGGGCAGATCCTCAAAATTTAAGCACCAATTTTAAAGCTAAGAAAATTAGACTCTATTTTGATGAATATGTAACCTTGTCCGATGTTCAAAATCAACTCATTGTCTCGCCTCCTTTAAAATACCTCCCTCAGATAACACCACAAGGGTCTGCGCGTAAATATGTAGATATTGTTATTAAAGATACCCTTAAAGAAAATACCACCTATACTTTTAATTTTGGTCAAAGCATACAGGATAATAACGAGGGAAATCCTGCTTCTTTTTTAACGTATGTTTTTTCTACCGGAGACTTTATCGATTCTTTAAGTATTACCGGAGTGGTTAAAGATGCTTTTAAAAAAGAAACGGACAATTTTGTAAGTGTAATGCTGTATGAAATTGACAGTGCTTATACGGATTCTGTTATTTTTAAAAAACCTCCCAATTATATTACCAATACCTTAGACAGTACTATAATTTTCGAATTAAAGAACCTAAAAGCGGGTAAGTACCGTTTGTTTGGGTTAAAAGATGCTGGAAAAAATAATGTATTTGATCAAAATATTGATAAAATTGCTTTTCTAAAGGATACCATTACAGTTCCCACGGATTCTGTTTTTCTTCTTTCTTTATTCAATGAAATTCCTAATTACAGTGCGGCAATTCCTAGCTATGCCAGCAAAAACAGAATTATTTTTGGGTACACTGGCAAAGAGCCTCCTATAATTAGACCCTTAACTCAATTGCCCGATACGGTACAAACTATGATCACCAAGGAACGCGATAAGGATACACTAAATTTCTGGTTTACACCTTTTGAAACAGACTCGTTGGTTTTCACTGTAACTCCAAAAAACGAGCAAACAATAGATACTTTTACGGTAAAAACAAGAAAACTTGGATTAGACACGCTGTCTATACAACCTGTACAGCGAGGAAATTTAGGTTTTGATGAAACTTTTTCAATCAATGCCAATACTCCTTTGGTTGCTTTAGATACCGCTCTAATACAAATTATTGATACCGATTCTATTGCAGTGCCCTATACGGCTAAAATAGATAGTCTAAGAAATAGTATTGGTATTAACTTTGAGGTAAATCCTAGTCAGCGATATCGTATAGATCTCTATCAAGGAGCAGTTACGGATTTTTACGGAACTGTAAATGATTCTGTAAATTATCAGCTTTCTACTGGCAGCTTCGCAGATTATGGCAACCTTACGTTTTCTCTAGCAGGAGCTGTAACTTACCCATTAATTTTGCAGCTTACAGACGAATCTGGAAGGATAGAACGAGAAATTTATGCTACAGAACCCAAGTTATTTGTCTTTAATCATCTAGAACCTTCTACCTACTTTGCCCGTGTTATTTTTGATGACAATGCAAACAGGCAATGGGATACGGGAAACTACTTAAAAAAGATACAACCGGAAAAAACCAGTTATTATCCTAAGGAAATAGAAGTGCGTGCCAATTGGGAACTTAATGAAACCTTTACAAT
>CAZWVO010000072.1:0-7732 GCA_964637535.1 uncultured Flavobacteriaceae bacterium | reverse complement strand
ACCGTAAAAGCACTAAGAGCTAGTTATCCTAGTTATTTTATGAGTAAAAAGAAAATCCAGTTGACTCCGGAATTGGATGTAGACGGATTATTGATTAAAATGAAGGATAAATATAAAAACGAAGAAGTTTCTACTGTTGATGGGGTTAAAATAGATTTCCCTGAAAATTGGGTGCACCTCCGAAAATCCAACACAGAACCCATTATTCGTATCTATACTGAAGCTGAAAGTCAGACAAAAGCAGATGCGCTAGCCGATCGTATTATTGGAGAAATAAAAGAAATTGCTGGACTGGAGTAGACTTTATTTGAACTTGTCGGGGACTTTGTTTCGATGTTTCCATCGCTTGTGTGTCCAAAAATAATACGCTGGCGCTTCCTTAATTTGTTCTTCGGCAAGGCGTAAGAAAGTATCCGTAATTTCATGGGTATTGGTTGTTTTAGCGTCTAGTGTAATGGGAATAAATGTGGCTTCATAATATCCGCGCTTTACTTTCTTTACCTTGCAAAAAACAACTGCCATATCTAGTTTGCGAGCCAAAAGTTCCGTGCCCGTATGTATAGGTACTTTAATTCCCATAAAGTCATTCCAATATTGTGCCCTGGAAACCTGCGGTGACTGGTCACTTACCAATCCGTAAATTCCTCTCACCCCATTTTTTTCGTTATAAATTACTTTTTTAATGGTTTGTTTTTGCGTAATGGAAGTAGCGCCAAATGCCCCTCTAATACGTCTAACCAATTTATCAAAATAGGGATTTTTAACTTCCTGATATATAGCGAAACCTTTAGCTTTTAAATAGAGATTTATACTAACACTCCATTCCCAATTTGCGTAATGCGCACTGGGAACAAGAATACTTTTTTCCTTTTCAATTTCCTTTAAAAGATCAATATTGGTTAAGAAATATCTTTTTTTAATTTCTTCATTGGAGATGTTTAAACTCTTGATCATTTCGAAAAAAATGTCGCAAAAGTGCTTATAAAATTCGCGCCTAATGTCTAGTAGCTCTTCTTTCTCCTTTTCCGGAAAAACCAATTGTAGATTTTGTAAAACAACTTTTTTTCGATACCCTATAACGTGGTATATCCAAAAGAACACCACATCAGAAAGCCCATAAAATAACCGATAAGGTAAAATAGAAACCAACCATAAAAACGGATAAGCCAGAATATAAACGAGTAATTGCATGCAACTGATAAATATGGACAAATATAGCTATATTTGATTCCAAACATAAGCCTTATTTAATGTACAATATCCATTATGCTACCATTGCAATAATTGCGGCAAACGTATTAGTTTCTATAAAGGGTTTTAATGATGTTTCTTTTTTTGAACGCTATAAATTTGGTATTGGTGCTATTAAAGCGGGACAAAAAGAACGTATGCTTACCTCTGGATTTCTACATGTAGATTTATCGCATCTTCTTTTTAATATGATTACGTTGTATTTTTTTGCAGATACCGTAATTCATAGTTTTGGACCTGCAAAGTTTTTTATTATTTACATTATTAGCCTGGCGGCAGGTAGCCTATTAGCATTATTTTTTCATAAGGATGAACCCTATTATAGCGCGGTTGGCGCTAGTGGTGCAGTTACAGGAATACTCTATGCAGCTATAGTGCTGTTTCCGTCAATGGAGTTGTACCTTTATTTTATTCCCATTCCTATTCCGGCCTATATTTTAGGTATAGGGTATCTGTTATATTCCATTTATGGTATGAAAAGTAGACTAGGTAATATTGGACATACGGCCCATTTTGGAGGTGCAATTGGTGGGTATGTGACCGCACTTATATTTAAACCAGAACTTTTGGTTACCCAGACCCTAATGGTTATTCTTCTTGCTATTCCTATAATTGTTCTTTTTATTATGGGAAAAATGGGTAAAATTTAAACGCTGCAGTCCTGTTTGTAGGTTATTATTTACATGATTATAACTGCTTTACGTCGCAGTTATTAAGTAATTTATCGAAAAAAATATGGTTTAGACATACGTTTCATTACAAATTCCCGTTATTTGAAGACCCAAATAATTATAAAACCTACTTATCAAATGAAACGAATTTCCCTATTACTTATGGTAGTAGTAAGCATTTTTATGGCTTGCAGCGACGAAACTACTGTATTTACCGACCCAAATGATGATATTCAATTAGAAGCCAGTGAAGATGGGCTTCAAAGCAGCATTGTTTATGACAATGCTGGTGTGTTGGATATTGACGATTTTTCCGAAACCTCTAGTGTAACAGGTAAGAACCCCCCTGAAGATGCAGGAGATTATCCTCTTACATTAATTGCTCAGGTACGGCCTCCATCTTTTAGCGGAGCTACCAATTTAACAGCTTCTCATGTACATTTAAATGGTGATTTCGCCTTTGTTTCCTATAACACTGTTGGCGAAGAATGGATAGGCGCCTTAGATGCAATCAATATAAGTGACCCAAATAGGCCCTTTGTAACCTCTAGAATTTTTTATACTAATGCAGATATTAGTTCATTAACCTATGATGACGGTTTTGTATATCTAGTTGGAGGATTTGATTCTGAACGTTCTGCTACTATAGATTTTAATTCCTTTATAAGCAAAATTGAATTTACCAATGGAAGATTCAATCTTAGGAACCTTAATTACGCTTTCCAGGTGGGCTTCGTAGGAACTGATGTTGAAGTTGATGCTAATACCGTTTATGTGACTAGTGGTAAAGATGGCGCTGTAAATTCATATAATAAAGCAGATTTAAATGTAATAAATGAATCCCCTTTTTCAGATATCCGGTCTGTATCGGTAAAAGATCAAACTGTAGCTATATTGGATGCTAGCTCTGGAGTTCAATTATTAGATCAAAACCTAGCGCTTATTAAAGAAATTGCTATTAGCTCTGACTTTGGTGATCTTACCAAGAAGACGTTAGAGTTTAAGAATGATAAACTATTTGTTCCTGAAGCCGGACAAGGTGCAGGCGTGTATAACGCAACTACAGGAGATTTAATAGAATACATCCCTATTTTAGTTAATCCAGAAGGTGTTGCTGCAGGCGATATTGTAACTAATGCAATAGCCTCAAACGAGGAAATGATCTTATTAGCTAATGGTGGTGCCGGACTATGTTTGTCTGAAGATAATGGAAATGGTACTACAGATTTAGTTGGAGTAGTAGAACTAGAAGGTTCTATCAACTATGTAGAGTCTAAAGGCGACTATATTTTTGCCGCTTCTGGTACAGAAGGGTTACAAATTATTAAACTAAACCGACCTTCTCAAAGTTTAGAAGCGATATGTGCAGATTTACCAGCCTATAGCGGAAGCGCAAACTTGAATATAAATGCAAACGAAACAGTTGGATATAGAGGGTCTAAACGATTTAGTGGTATAAACGTAGGAGGTAACCTTACCCTTTGTGGCTCTTGGACCGTTCAAAATGATGTGAATATATCGAACAACGCCCTTTTTGAAATGAATGGAACTTTGGCCGTTGGTAATAACAATAGCAATAGCACCAGAAATGTTGTTGTGAACTCTGGCGCCACCCTAAGAATAGAAGGTAACCTAATTATATACGGAAACTTAATTCTTAATGATGGTGCTACCCTGGAATTTATAGGGGATAGTAACGTTGCCAATATTTTTGGAAATGTGGTAATGAACAACAACGTTACCATTAGTGGTACCTTTGATGATGTTAACAATAAGTTCTAAAAGAACATCTTAGATAAAAAAAAGCCCTGATCGTATATCAGGGCTTTTATATTTTTATAAGTATATTTTACGTTTAAAGCGCCGCAGGCAAAAGCTCAGCAATTTTAGCTTCCAAGGCATCACCTCTTAGGTTCTTGGCTACTATAATGCCGTTTTCGTCCAACACAAACATGGTTGGAATCTGAACTACATTGTAAAGCGCTGCTATTTCCTGCGAATTTGGAATATTAGCAACATGGTTCCAAGGTAATCCGTCGTCCTTTATGGCTTTTTCCCAGTCTGCTGTAGTCCGGTCTAAAGAAACACCAATAATGTTAAGCCCTCTTTTGTGATATTTGTTGTAGATCCGAACCACATTAGGGTTTTCAACTCTACATGGTTTGCACCACGCAGCCCAAAAATCAACAATAGTTACTTTTCCTAAAACATCATTTAAAGCCAATTCCTCACCAGATGGGGTTGGGGCCGAAAAGTTAGGGGCTTTAGCTCCAATAGATGTGCTTTTCTCTCTTTCTTGCTGTGCTTCTAACGCTTCAAATTGTGTTATTAATTTTTGCGCTGTCACGGTCTCTTTAACCGGAGCTGCAAGGCTGTCTAACATTTTTCTTCCAGCCTCTACATCCACAACTTTGGCGGCAAGGGCCCTTTCAATTAGCAATACAGATATTACCGCATCTGGATTATCCTTAATAAAATTGAGCTCAAAGTTTCTGTATTCTTCCTGTAATTCACTGTACTCCAAATTAAGCGACATCTTAGTATCGTTGTCGGCATTTTGCAAGTCTTTAAAAATAGAAAGTGCTTTTTCTCTTAAAATTTTAGAATCTTCTATATACCCCTCAAAAGTATCATTCTGAGGAGTTCCTACGGCTTTCCCAAAAACTAAACTGTCTTTTTGAGCTGTAATTTCAATAGCCCCTTTTTCAAGAATAATACTTTTAAATCCTGGAGTTTTATCTAAAAAAACATAATGTAAATCTGGAACATTTGGTGTTGGGCCTTCAAAAGTAAATTTCCCACCAATTAGCATGGTAGTATCTACTTCTACAGGTTTATTGTTTTCATCCGTTTTTCTCAAAAAAACAAGGGTGCTATCACTAACCTCCCCGGTAATGGTGCCTTCAATTAAATATCCTTTTGGATTGTTAGAACAAGAGGCTAGCAAAACTAGGAAAAGAAAACCTGAAACTAATTTTTTCATGACATACAATTTGTGTTTCCAAAGGTACTTTTTATAACGCACATAAAAAAAGCCATTAACTTAGCTTTGTAGTTAATGGCTCTATATGTATTAGTTCTTTGTTTTAGAACTGATATCGGACTCCTAAAGCAATATCGAAATCAAAATTATCACTAAAATTATCGTAGCCTAAAATCCCTATTTCGGGCCTAAAGTCCAAAGATAATAGTAGCGGGATATCAAAATTGTATTCCACACCTATATTTCCTGCTGCAAATACAAAGAGGCCTCCATCTGGATCAAAGGCTTCATTGGGGTTATTTGGGTTGGGGATAGGTGCAAAATCTACACTACCTATACCGCCACCAAGTCCGTAGTACCAATTAAAATTACCGTCTAAACTCTGAACCCATTGGTAAAGTCCAGAAACTTTAAAAGCATCAAAATTTCTACTATCCCGCCAGCCAAGGTTGAATTCGACTCTATTGTAGCGTGCAATTGATTTTTGATACGATATTTCCGCACCAAAACCATCACTATCTCCTAACCGTAAACCAATGGTATGATCGGAAATTTCCTGTGCACTAATAGAGAAAGTGGTAAATAAGAATAAATAACTAACTGTTTTCAAAATTTTCATATGTTCCTTTTTTGATTAAAACTAAAAGCGAGTTTTAAATTGATTGTTCAACTAATAAAAACTTAAATTTGCATCCAAAATTGTTCCAGTTTGGAAAAAAAAGTACTCAATCAACTAAACGATCAACTTCTCGGCGACCTTTTTGTGGACCAGTTGACCACAGCTCTTTATGCTACGGACGCATCCGTATATAGAAAAATTCCATTGGCTGTTGCCTACCCTAAAGATGAAAATGACATCAAAACCTTAATTCAATTTGCGAATACAAATGGGGTGGGACTGGTACCGAGAACGGCAGGAACATCACTTGCTGGGCAATGCGTTGGAGAGGGCATAATAGTAGATGTTTCTAAGCATTTCACTAAAATCCTGGATCTAGATGTAGCAAAGAAGCAAGTTACAGTACAACCTGGAGTAGTTAGAGATGAGCTTAATTTGTTTTTAAAACCTCATGGCCTTTTCTTTGGTCCTAATACTTCTACTGCAAATAGGTGCATGATTGGAGGTATGGTAGGAAATAATTCGTCTGGCACCACCTCCATTCAGTACGGAGTTACTAGAGATAAGGTTATTGCTATGACTACGCTTTTATCGGATGGTAGCAAAGCTACATTTAAAGGCGTTTCACCTTCCGAGTATCAAGAAAAAAGCAATAAAAATTCACTTGAATCATCAATTTATAAAAACATACATAAAGAGCTTTTAAACAGTTCTTTAGTAAAAGAAATTTTAAAAGAATTTCCTAAAAAAGAAATTCATAGACGCAATACCGGTTATGCTGTAGACGAATTGTTAGATTCTAATACTTTTGGTACTGCTCAAGCAGATGTAAACCTCTCCTCCTTACTCTGCGGAAGTGAGGGAACCTTAGCTTTTACTACTGCTATTACATTACAGCTAGATCCATTACCCCCTAAGTACTCCGCTATGGTAGTAACGCACTATATGAGCCTAGAAGATTGTTTAAGCGATGTTGTGCCCGTAATGAAACACTCGCTTCATCTATGCGAGATGATGGATAAGGTTATTTTAGATTGCACTAAAAATAATAGAACCCAATTTGCAAATCGTTTTTTTGTAGAGGGCGACCCGGAAGCGTTGTTAATGCTAGAGTTAAAGGCGCATACGGAGGAAGACCTAGAGCTTCAAATACAGGCGCTATTAAGTACAATTTCTGTATCTAAGCTAAGCTATGCGCATCCGGTTCTTAGAGAAGGCGATATAAAAAAGGCAATTGAACTCAGAAAGGCGGGTCTTGGTCTATTGGGTAATATGGTTGGAGATAGAAAAGCCGTTGCTTGCATAGAAGACACTGCAGTGGCCTTAGAGGATCTTAAGAATTTTATTGAAGAATTTACCGCTATTATGAAGGGATATGACCAGCAAGCGGTGTATTACGCTCATGCGGGAGCGGGAGAATTGCATTTGCGTCCTATTCTTAATCTTAAGAAGCGCGATGATGTAAAGCTTTTTAGAGATATCACTACAGATGTGGCTAAGCTAACCAAAAAATATAAAGGTTCTTTTAGTGGTGAACATGGAGATGGCATTGTAAGGGCAGAGTTTATTCCGTTAATGATTGGCGACACGAACTACGAGTTGTTACGGCGCATAAAATCATATTTTGATCCAAATAACATCTTTAATCCTGGAAAAATTGTAGACGCTTACCCTATGGATGAGTCGCTGCGTTATGAGATAGATAGGCAGGAACCAGAAGTGAAGACACTTATGGACTTCTCGGATAGTGAGGGTATATTAAAAGCTGCAGAAAAATGTAATGGGAGTGGTGATTGCCGAAAATCGCACCAAATGGCAGGAGGCATGTGTCCCAGTTACCATGCCACCAAGGATGAGAAAGACACTACACGAGCTAGGGCTAACGCTTTACGCGAGTTTTTAACTAGAGAAAAACAACCCAACGCCTTTAATCATAAAGCCCTTAAAACGGTATTTGATCTATGTCTTAGTTGCAAAGCCTGCGCAAGTGAATGTCCTAGTAATGTAGATATTGCTACCTTAAAAGCAGAATTTTTATACCAATACCAAGAAATTAATGGGTATTCGCTAAGAAGCAAACTTTTTGCCTACAACACCAAGCTAAATAAATGGGGGAGTAAGGTTTCTGGTCTTGCCAATGTGGTATATGGTTCTAAAGTGCTTAGTGGCTGGCTTAAAAACCTTTCTGGTGTAGCTAGTGAAAGAAGC
>CAZWVO010000071.1:0-7764 GCA_964637535.1 uncultured Flavobacteriaceae bacterium | reverse complement strand
CATCCTATTGCAGGTATACAGATTATAGTAGACAAAGAAAAGAGTTTACAAGCCGTAAATATTGGAGGGGAACCGTTTAATGAAAATCAAATGTATTATGTAGCTACTTCTAACTACCTCGCTAGTGGAGGAGATAGTATGGTTTTTTTTAAAAATGGAACAGACATTATAGAAACGGACTATCTCATACGCAACGCTATATTGGATCACTTTAAAGAAGTAGATACACTTAAGGCAGCGGTAGATGATCGATTTATGCAACTAAACAATTAAATGAAACGAAGAAAATTTCTAACAGGTTCTGCTGCTAGTGCCGCTTATGTAGGCTTAGGAGGGCTTCCGATACAGTCGTGTACCTCGTCATCTGCAAAACACCTTACTATATTACATACCAATGATGTTCACAGCCATATAGACGTATTTCCATCGGATCATGATTTATATGCCAATCTGGGTGGCTTAGCGCGTAGAGCAACCTTGGTAGACCAGATTAGAAAAGAAAATCCTAACACCTTGCTTTTAGACGCGGGAGATATTTTTCAGGGAACCCCTTACTTTAATTTTTACGGTGGAGAATTAGAGTTTAAGCTAATGAGTATGCTTAAGTATGATGCTGCTACCATTGGTAATCACGATTTTGATAATGGAATTAACGGCCTTCTTGCTCAAATGCCGCATGCTAAGTTTGAATTGTTATCTGCAAACTACGATTTTTCCAACACCGTAATGGATGGCCATGTAAAACCCTACAAAGTATTTCATGTTGATGATTTAAAAGTGGGTGTTTATGGTCTAGGAATTGAACTAAAGGGCTTAGTAACTAAAAAATTGTACAAAGAAACGGTATATCGTAATCCGTATGAAATAGCGGTAGACATGGAAAAACAACTTAAAGAACAAGAACAATGTGATGTTGTTATCTGTCTTTCCCATTTAGGCTATGATTATAAGGACGTAAACAGACCTGACGATGTTACTCTGGCTACCAGAACCTTAGCTACAGATCTAATTATTGGCGGACATACACATACCTTTTTAGAACAGCCTAGAATAGTACAGAACTTAAAAGGCGGCAGTGTAATGATAAATCAGGTAGGCTGTTATGGTCTGTACCTTGGACGAATTGACTTCTATTTTGATGCCGCAAAACAAGTGCAAACGGCTGGATATTCCTTAAGAGTATAAAAGCTGCTATTCCCGCAACCAAACATCTGGGTCTAGATAAAACATTTTTTTCCATCCCTGTACGGCCTTATTGTCAAACCTAGTTACATACGGAAAGGGCGAGGTAATGGCGTAGTGTAAGTGCGCTGGTTTTCCTTTTGCATTTCCAGTATCTCCTACTGTTCCTATAACCGTACCGTATTTAAGTGGTTTAAAGGGAAAAGTCTTTATCTGATCTAAATGAGCGTAATAATGAAATCGCCATTTGGGTCCAAGCACCATTACAGATTTACCTCCTTTACCTTCTTTATGGGTGTAGATAACAATCCCATTAGTTGCAGCAATTACATGGGTTCCTTTCGCTTTAAAAATATCTATTCCTTTATGTGTTACCGAAGTTCCCCATGGATAGGCCCAAAAAGAGGCATCATTCCAATCCTCTGTAGTTGCACCCGCCACAGGAATAATCATCTTTTGTGGCAACAAAAATCCAACTGCCAAAATTACAAGTGGCACCCAAAACCATCTTTTAAAATACCGCATCCTTACCAATAGTGCAAAGGAAGTTAAAAGGGCATACCAAAAACGCCGTGTGGTATTGGTGATCATAAAAGTCTAGGTATCTAACATTGTCAAAAATTCATCTTCAGAAATAATAGGCACTCCATTGGCTTCTGCCTTTGTGCGTTTACTTGGCCCCATATTATCCCCAGCTACAAGATAGCTTGTTTTAGAAGACACAGAAGAACTGACTTTACCCCCATTGTCTTCTATATGTTTTTTAAGTGCTGTTCTACTTAGTTTACTAAACACTCCTGACACCACAAAACTCTTTCCTTTTAAAAGAGCTGTTTGATTTAAAAGTTGCTCTTCAGATAATGAAAATTGTAGGCCATAAGATTGTAATCTGCCTATAATCTCCCCGTTTCTTTCATTGGTAAAAAATTCAACTACACTTTCGGCTATACGTTGGCCAATTTCATCTACTTGTACTAACTCTTCTACAGAAGCCACTTGCAACGCATCAATATTTTTATAGGCCTTGGCAAGTTTCTTTGCCACCGTTTCCCCTACAAATCGGATTCCAAGCGCAAACAATACACGCTCAAAACCAATGGTAGTAGAATTGGCAACTCCTTGCACTAGGTTTTCCGCAGATTTCTCGGCCATACGTTCCAAAGGCATAAGCTGTTCTTTAGTAAGCGTATAGAGGTCTGCATAATTTTTTACAAGTCCTTCCTTAAATAGAAGCTCTACCGTTTCACTACCTAAACCCTCTATATCCATAGCTTTACGGGAAATAAAATGTTGTACCCGCCCTGTAATCTGAGTTGGACACCCATAATAATTGGTGCAATAATGCTTCGCATCGCCTTCGGTACGTACTAAGACCGTTTCACATTCCGGACAATGGGTAATATAACGTGTAGGTTGGGAATGCTGTGGACGTAGGTCTAGATTAACGCCCATAATTTTAGGAATAATCTCTCCTCCTTTTTCCACATAGACCGTATCTCCTTCCCTAATATCTAATTTCGAAATTTGATCTTCATTGTGTAAAGAAGCTCTTTTTACCGTAGTCCCCGCCAATAACACCGGTTCCAAATTGGCAACGGGTGTAATGGCTCCCGTACGCCCTACCTGATAGGTTATTTTATCTAAGACTGTGGATACCTGCTCTGCTTTAAATTTATACGCCATGGCCCATCGGGGAGACTTCGCGGTATATCCTAACTCTTCCTGATAGCGCAGACTGTTCACTTTAATAACCACTCCGTCCGTTTCATAGGGTAAGTCATGCCTATGCTCATCCCAATAGTTTACAAATGCCATCACTTCTTCGGTACTTTTACATAACTGCGCTATTTTAGGCACTTTAAAACCCCATTCTCTCGCTTTTTCCAACATTTGAAATTGCGAGCTAATACCCGTGTTTTCGCCAACAATACCGTATAAAAGACACTCTAGTGGACGTTCTGCTACTAGGGCACTATCTTGCAGTTTTAAACTCCCCGACGCCGTATTTCTTGGATTCATATAAGCGTCCTCCCCCTGGGCTAAGCGTGCTTCATTCATTTTAGCAAAACCTTCCAAGGGAAGAATAATCTCTCCTCGTATATCAAATTTTAGCGGGTAATCTCCTTGTAATTTTAAGGGAACAGACTTAATCGTCTTAATATTTGTAGTAACATTATCGCCCTGAAAACCATCACCCCGGGTTACCGCTTGTATTAAACGTCCTTGCTCATAGGTAAGACTAATAGACGCTCCATCGTATTTAAGTTCACAGGTGAATTCTACAGTTACATCACCTAATATACGCTGAATCCTTTTTTCCCAATCCTCTAGATCCTCCCTAGAGTAGGAATTAGCCAAAGAATACATCCGATGATCGTGAATTATAGTTTCAAAATTCTTAGTAACCCCACCTCCAACACGCAATGTAGGAGATGAAGAGTCATAAAATTCTGGATGTGCTGCTTCTAAATCCTGCAACTGCTTAAGTTTCATATCAAATTCGTAATCGGATATTACAGGCATATCCAGTACGTAGTAGTTATGATTATGTGTTCGCAGTTCTGCCCGTAAAGCCTCTATTTGTTCCTTGGTTGTCATTGTTTGATGTATACGGTTAATGCTTTTTATTTATCTTGATTGAGTACCAAACTCCATACTTATATTTGATCTTGCCTTATCCATTTTGGTATTGGCAAGGGCTCATAAGCTTCCATTTGTTTTAGAAGTCCGTCAATAGTTTCATCAAGCAAAATCATATCTAAATTCGCTTGCTTTACAAAACCTTGGGCTACCATGCTTTTTAACATGGTCATTAGTGGGTCGTAAAATTTGTTTGTATTTAGCACACCAATGGGTTTTTGATGAAGCCCTAGCTGCCCCCAAGTAAGCATTTCAAAAAATTCTTCTAAAGTGCCAAATCCGCCAGGAAGCATAATAATACCATCGGACAATTCATGCATTTTAAGCTTTCGTTCATGCATATCCTTAGTCACAATAAGTTTGGATAATTCTTGATGAACCACTTCTTTCGAGGTCAGAAAATTAGGAATTACTCCGATCACTTTACCCCCATTCTCTAGCGCTCCTTGCGCCACTTGGCCCATTATGCCAATTTTTGCTCCTCCATACACTAAGGTACATTGGCGGCTAGCCATTGTTCTCCCCAAAGCGTATGCCTCCTTGGCCACGTTTGGGTTGTCTCCCATACTACTACCGCAAAAAACGACGATGCTATTCATACTCTTGATTTCCTATTATCACTTCTTCTATCATGCTAAGGGTTACTTCCCTATATTTCCTTTTAGCATTCTATCATTACTAAAAATATCTTTCCGTAGTTCAATATCCAAAAAATTAGCAGCTTCTAAAAGGGCTTTTGTTTCTTTTCCTAGGTATTGGTTAATTTCTAAATATAAAGCTCCGTCTGGTTTCAAATTACGACTTGCAAAATTGGCTATTGCCTCATAAAATAGAAGTGGATTCTCGTTAGAAACAAACAAAGCGGTATCAGGTTCGTAGGCTTTTACATTATTATGCATTTCCTTTTTTTCAGCTTCCCTTACATACGGAGGGTTAGATACGATTAAGTCAAAACTCAGTTGTAACTCGGGACCCTTGAGAATATCTTTTTGAATAAAATTTATACTAACATTATTTGCAATGGCATTCTCGCGAGCCACTTCTATTGCATCTTCCGAAATATCTAAGCCATACAACTGCGCTTTTGGTAAGGCTTTAGCCAATGCTATGGCTATACAACCACTTCCCGTTCCAATATCTAATATGGTTAAAGGTTCTTTTTCTAGATCCGAATTGGAAAGAATCCATTGCACCAACTCTTCCGTTTCTGGTCGAGGTATTAAAACATGCTCATTTACCTTAAGCACTAGGTTCATAAACTGGGTAACCCCCAAGATATATTGTATAGGCCGCTCTAATTTTAATTGCGAAAGCCCTTCAAACAATGGCTGTTCTTCCTGCTTACTAATAACTATATTGGGTTCCAAGGCCAATACAAAACGTTCCATACCCAAATAATGCTCAATGCAGTAATAAAAGAAACTATCTATTTCTTCCCTAGGATATAAATGGGCTAATTCTTTACGATAGATGTCTTTAATTTCTTTTAAATACATGCAGTTACATTTGTACTTATAAATTGAGGAGCATCCATACTGGACACGAATAATGACCTGTATTTCCCAAAGGAGCCGTTATATAGTCAAATCCAGTTTTCAAATACAGTTTTTGCGCAGCTTTCATATACGGCATTGTTTCTAAATAACATTTTTCAAAACCATATGCTCTTGCGCGCTCTAGACAACGCTGCATCATTTTACTCCCTATTCCCATACCCCTTACCGTATTTAAGAAATACATCTTTTGCAATTCACAAACATTACCTTCATAGTTTGCCAACTGTGCTACTCCTGCTCCACCAACAATCTTATTACCCTGAAGCACAACATAATAGATTGCTTTAGGTACGTTATAGGCCTCAAACATGGTATCTAAAACAGTATCTTCATAGGCGGTTCCTACCTTTGGAACTCCTATGTCTAGCAATACTTTTCTAATTACTTGAGCTAATTCCGCATTGTCTTTTTTTTGAATTTCCCGTATGCTTATCTTATTCATTTGTTGCGATACAGATCATTAGATTTATGCTACTTTTGCGAAGTGAAGATACACGAAATACCGATAATCCGAAAACAAATAAATCGCTAAAAGTTAAGATAACTAACAGCTCACTATACGTGAAGGAATTGGACGAAAAATATATGCAAAGATGCCTTAGCCTTGCCAAAAATGGATTGGGCACTACCTGGCCTAACCCTATGGTGGGCAGTGTAATTGTATATCAAAATAACATTATTGGAGAAGGTTACACTAGTGCCTATGGTGGGGCTCATGCAGAAGTAAACGCCATAAATGCGGTAAGAGATACTTCTTTGCTTAAAGCGGCCACCCTTTACGTAACCCTTGAACCTTGTTCTCATCATGGCAAAACTCCTCCTTGTGCAGATTTAATTATTCGGCACCAAATTTCTAGAGTAGTCATTGGAATAGGAGATCCGCATAGCAAAGTAGCCGGAAAGGGAATAGCTAGATTAAAAGCATCGGGTTGTGAAGTAACTGTAGGCGTCTTAGAAAAAGCGTGTCGCGCTCATCATAAACGTTTTTTAACCTATCATCAAAAAAAACGTCCTTATATCATTTTAAAATGGGCCCAAACTACAGATGGTTTTCTTGCTCCTAAACCAGAAAAAAGAAACGCTACTCCCGAACCCTTTTGGATAACTAAGGCCGTTGCAAAGCAGCGCGTACATCAATGGCGTAGTCAAGAACAGGCTATTTTAGTAGGTACGCAAACCGTTTTAAAAGATAACCCAAAATTAAATGTTCGGACTTGGAAGGGAAAACCGCCAACCCGGGTTATTCTTGATCGTTCCTTAAAAATCCCCGCGGAGTATCATGTTTTGGATAGAAGTTTACCTACCATAATATTTACGGAAGTATTAGATACTTCTCAATATCTTGAGGGAATAACCTATATCATTTTAGATTATACTAAGGACACACTAAGTCAGATATGCAATGCACTTTACGCACAACACCTTGTTAGCGTTTTTGTAGAAGGGGGAGCTAAGACCTTAACTACTTTTATTACAGAAAACATGTGGGATGAAGCACGTGTCTTCGTTGGGAATTCGGTTTTTGGAGAAGGTATACGAGCTCCAGAACTTCATCAAACCCCAGTACAAACAGAAGATATTGGAGGAGATCTATTAACAACTTATACGAATGATTAAAAATATCATTTTTGATTTTGGAGATATTTTTATCGACTTAGATAAAAATGCTACGGCGCAACATATGATTCCTTATGGGTTTACACAGCTTACGCCAGCGCTCACGACTTTATTTAATGCCTATGAAAAAGGGTTACTAACTACAGAAGATTTTATAGCGAAAACCAATGCACATTTCCCTAAAGCGTCTCCAGAAGTTCTTGTTAATGCCTGGAACGCGATCATTCTTTTTTTTCCTGAAAACAGGTTACGCTTTATAGAAGCACTTGCAAAAGAAGGTACTTATCGCCTCTTTTTGTTAAGTAATACCAATGCCTTACATATAAAAAAGGTAAAAGAGCATATGACGGAGGAACGATTTAATCGATTTAAGGCGTGTTTTGAGCAGTTCTATTTATCGCATGAGATACAGCACAGAAAACCAGATACTGAGATTTATAATTTTGTTTTAACCCAAAACAAGCTTCTTCCAGAAGAAACCTTATTTATAGATGACACTCAAGAAAATACAGCTGCAGCCAAAAAGTTGGGGATTCGGGTTTGGCATCTACAGGTAGGAGAAGAAGACGTTGTTCAATTAAATTCCAAACTAAAGCAATGTTAGACCTAGGGCTTAGTGTTCTTTTTTCGAGTTTAATTTTTGTCATCTTTAAATTGTTTAAAGGCTACAACATACAGACCCTCTATGCCATTATCACCAATTACGTAGTCGCATGTATCGTGGGTTTATTATTTTACCAGGGTGATGTTACCCTTGCAGACATTCCAG
>CAZWVO010000070.1:0-7885 GCA_964637535.1 uncultured Flavobacteriaceae bacterium | reverse complement strand
CTTCATAAAGTGTATATACATCTATTACCCGCCTGTAACCTTCCATTGCAGCTATAATATCATCTAAATGCTGGTACTGTTCGTCTGCAGCCATGCCCTCGTAATACATCAGCCGTTCCTGATATATTTTTTTCAAGGCAATAAATAGGTCGCGTGCCTTGGCAGTTTCTCCTACCTGGTAATAACCATCAAAAAAAGGCAGCACAAAATTATGATGATCAAAATAGGCTACGGGCATATGCTTCATGGCCACATCTATGATATCCCTAGCCTTAGTAATTTTTTCTTCTGCTAGTAGGGTTTCTACCAAACGTCCTAAATTAGACCGATAGGTAAGTGCCTGCCTACGTGTTTGTGGATCATGATAAATATCTGGACTTCCAGAATTTCCCCAGTCCCATTGCATTACAATGGTATACATGAGTTCACTATCTATACGTCCCATTTCAAAATAGCCTTGATATGGCGTTTTAATGGGTACTAGTTTATACACCAAACCATCTAGTTGCAGGTAATCTTTAAGCCATAAGAACTCGGCGTCATCAAAACTACCTCCGGAAAAATACAAGGGACGTTCCCAATTGTTATTTGCAAGAATATCTAGCATGATTAGGGAATTTTTTCCAATGGCTGTTTGAGGTAAATCAATATCCAAATACGCAACCATTAAGGCGCTATCCTTTTCCTTTACCAAACCAGAATGAATGGCATTTTCTTTATGTACAGGAACTCTAATTTTATTCGTCGGATAAAAAACCACATCCAGTTCGCTCTCCGTGTATTGCTCCAGATCTGCCCCCTGTTGTTCAAAAAGACTTTTAATTTTCGTTTTAGGATGATCACTAGCAATCCAATTCATAAAATCTTTAATCTCCCAACGGGTATCGCTTAGGGGTTGGTAATACACTGCATCCCTAGTACCATATTGATACTGCCTATGGGTTAATTGTGAGGGAATAGGGTCACTTTTATAGGCCTTACGTTTCATTTGATCGATATACCAATCTGTGTAGGAGTAGGTGGTAACCATAATACGGGCATCTGTACGGTATTCTTCTATTTCCTGCGCATACCACAGCGGAAAAGTATCATTATCTCCTATGGTAAATAAAATAGCTCCTGCATCTTTCTGAAGCGAATCTAGATACGCCTTTGCCATAGCATTGGCCGTATACCTCCCAGACCGGTCATGATCATCCCAGTTTTGGAAAGCCATTAATCCAGGAACTGCTAAAAGGCATACGAGAACCGTAATGGGTGCTGTTAGCTGAGATGCTTTCCATTTCATAAACCCGTCGTACAAGCCATATACTCCTAGGCCTATCCAAAGGCAAAAAACATAGAAAGAACCTACTAGCGAATAATCGCGTTCGCGCGGTTGAAAAATATAAGGGTTGGTATAGAACTGAATGGCAATACCGGTAAAAACAAAAAAGACTAAGAGCACCCAAAACTGTTTTGGGTTTTTCTTAAGCTGAAATAGTATCCCAATAATTCCTAGCAATAGGGGAAGAAAAAAATAGGTGTTTCTCCCTTTGTTATCCAACACTTCTGTTGGCAGGTTTTCCTGACTTCCCAAGCGCCAGCTATCTATAAACTGAAACCCACTCAACCAATTTCCATTACCATCAAAACGGCCTTGTATATCGTTCTGACGTCCGGCAAAATTCCACATAAAATACCGCCAGTACATATAATTTAACTGAAAGTGAAAGAGAAAACGGGTATTATCCCAAAGCGTTATTGGCTGGACTTCTATATAGGTGTCAAAATCTTCTAAAAACTGTACATATTGCTCCGCAGCTACCTCCCCTTCTGCCCAATTTTTTCTAAATTCTTGTATTGCGGTCATTAACTCCCCATTACTTTGGTAGCCTCTTTTTACTGTAAAATTTGGAGCCCCATAATACCGTATATAATTTGCTGCATGCTCCCTAGACCACATACGAGGAAGCAGTCCTTGGTGCTTCGCGTTTGCCTCTCTTGCCGCTCCTTGATAGGCATTTACGATTACGTATTTTTCTTGCTTTAGATCTTTCTCGTACTTCGGTTTATCGTCTTTATTTACTCCTGCAGGAGCAAATTTATCTGTATAATATGCCCCATAAAACGGACTATCTGTACTTTGATATTGTTCTCTATTATAGTAAGCTAAAAGCGTTCGAGCATCTGACGGGTTATTTTCATTTAGGGTAACATTAGCATTAGCACGTATGGGGAGCATTAACCAAGATGAAAAGCCAAGAAACAAAAACATCATACTAAGCACAATGGTATTGGCAAGACGGTAGTTTCTTTTGGCGGTAAATTGTAAGGCATATGCAAAGACAACAAGAAAAAAAATACCCATAATTAAAGAGCCCGTATTAAAAGGCAATCCCATTTGATTTACAAAAAACACTTCTGCCCATCCAAAGAGCTGTAGCACATAGGTTAATGAAAATTTATACACCAAGAGCAAAGCCATTACAGATAGGAAGTTTGCTATAAAAAACCTTTTTACAGTACTCCTTTTGTATTGCTTAAAATAATACAACATGCCAATAGAGGGAATAGCTAAGAACCCCATAAACTGCACGCCAAAGGTTAAACCCACAATAAAAGCAATAAGCACTAGCCACCTATTACCTCTTGGCTGATGCAATTGCGCCGTCCACTTTAGCCCCATCCATAAGAGTAAGGCCATTATAAAACTGGCTGTAGCATACACTTCGGTTTCTACTGCATTAAACCAAAAACTATCCGAAAAAGTAAATGCCAAAGCACCTATCATACTACTACCTAAAATAGCCACCTGCTTACTTGTAGTTTCCTCTTTTTTTACGCCAAGAATCCGAATTAGTAACTCAGTAAGCGTCCAAAAAAGAAATAATATGGTAAAGGCACTAGATACTACAGAAACATAGTTTACCATTAAAGCAATTTGAGCAGGTGTTGTAGCAAACAAGGCAAAGAATGCTCCTAGCATTTGCAATAAGGGTGCCCCTGGAGGGTGGGCTACTTCTAACTTTGCAGCTGCAGTAATGTATTCTCCACAATCCCAAAAACTATTGGTAGGTTCAACAGTTAGCGTATACGTAATTAAGGCAATTGCAAAAGCACACCAACCTAAGAGCGTATTCCATTTCTTAAAACTAAGGCTATCCATAACACTGAAGACTTGTAGTATATGTGAACTACAAAGAACGCGCTGCAAGCCTAAAATAGGAATGAAAAAGGGGTGGATTTAGGGACTAGTACCGGTACTAATTTTGAAATCTCCGGAGTAATTCTTGTCGGTTAGTCACATTTAATTTGTGGTAAATATGAGTAATATGGGTTTTCACAGTGCTTATGCTGATAAACAATTCGGAAGCAATTTCCTTATTGCTTTTGCCCTGTAGCATTAATTCCCTAATAGCGCTTTCTTGATTGCTAAGACTTAAGGTTGTGCCACTAGTTTGCCTTCTTCTGTAGATTAGTACCGCAGCAAGGAGCGCAAGTACACTAAGCCCTAAAATTATATTCATCCATAAGCTAGTAGTATACTTTTCTGCTACCGCCTCTTGTGTTAAAAAGGCAAGCCTGCGTTCTAAAAATTGATATTCCGAAGCCGGTAAATCACTCCTTTTTAGTTCTTCTAATAGTGCTAGATAATACCGTGGGTTAGCATCAATATCCGTATCTAATAGCGCTTTATGCTCCAACTGTTTTACGCTTAACAATTTTACCATCAGTATTTGAAGCGAATCTTTGGTATAAGACCTTATGGGGTTCAAAGCTACGTCTGAAGGTTCTGGTTCCTGGGTAAGCGCAGCATAGAAGTGGGCTTCAAACTTACGAAGACGCTGCCACTCAGCATCTGCAAGGTTGGTATTATCATAAGTCCCAAAAAGGGTTTTTCCTTTATGAAATACTATAGAATCTTGTTGCGAAGCTATGAATAACTGTTTTTCCTTTTGTTGCTGTCCCTTTAAAGCTTTGATGCGCTTTACATGCAATTGATACACTGCGTTGTTAGCGGTGAGGGTTTTACGATCAAAACTAAAATACCCATCTGGTGTTATGGAAACCGAAGCAATTTCTTGCGCTTTTGAATGATCTAAGGGAGCACTTAGCGGAATTTTAGATAAGGTAATAACAGTATCCCATTCACTACTATCCTCTTGGTTTACATACCCAGATATGGCCGCTTGGGCATAACACCCTAAGCTGCTTAGCAGAAGAAGTATACCAACAAAATTTTTATAGCGCATGAGCATCGTTTTACAGCACAGAACTAAGGTAACAGATTCTTAGATGTCTGCCAACTTTATCCCTTTTGGGTTATCAACATTGGAAAGCTATACACTTTCTATTACTGTATGTATAATCTCATCCAATTGGGTTTGCACATTAGGATTGGTGCAATTCATTGTTATGGAAAAAACCATGTCTTGTTCCGGGTATACAAAGAAGTTAGCATAACCCCCTACTCCGTTACCTACATGCCCATAGTATGGCCGTCCTTTCGCATCCTGACTCACCTGCCAACCCAGACCATAGTAAGTAGACTTACCGCCTACTTCTCCTGGGGTAAGAAAAGCTTGCATTACGGACGCATCTCCTAAGTTGCCCTGAAGCATGGCTTGTCCAAATTGGGCTACTTCTTTTGACGTAGCCAGATACCCCCCACCCGCTAGTTTGTAAAAATTATTTACCGCTGTAGCCTTCCTAAAGCCGAATTGGCTTTTAGAATAAAAGGAAGCACAATGTGGAAGTGTAGTTTCGGGTAGTTCTGGATAAATATGTTGTATTCCAAGGGGTTGTAACACCTTATCATATACATATTCTTCAAAAGGAATACCGCTAACTTCTTGCATTGCTAAAGATATAAGTGCCCAATCATAACTATTGTAATGGTAGTCCGTTCCGGGGGTAAACAACAAGGCATCTTCTTGAAATACGGTAATCCCTTCTTTAATACTATAGGGCATATTTAAGGCGTATTCCTTTCCCCTATACCCTCTAATACCTGCTGTATGCCCAGCTAGTTGACGTATTGTAAAGTCGTGTTCTTTTTTAGGAAAATACGGCACATAATCATAGAGCGAAGCATCTAAATCAATATCCTTATCGGCAACCATTTTAGCCAAGGCCGTAGCAGCAATAGGTTTGGATACGCTCGCAATTCTAAACAGGGTTTTATCCGGATGTACGGGCGTTTTAGTTTCTAGATTAGCATAACCATAGCCTTTTTGTAGCAGTACTTCTCCTTGGCGTAACACCGTTACACCAATACCAGGAACCTTATTTTGGTTCACTAAGGCGAGTAACAAAGCATCTGCCTTAGCAAGTCCTTGAAGCGGCGTACTATCTCCCAAAATCTTTTGAGCGCCAAACCATTTTTTAAGATATGAGCGTATGGGTTTCACCCTACAAAGCTACTATTAATTGCGATTTAAAAAAGCATCTTGCCTCGACAGTGAATGTACAAAACCGGAAAAATATCTCGAGGGCAAATTAATCTCTAAAAATTAAACTTCCTGTAAATAATTCTTCCACAGCTACCGTAGCGGGTCTTGTAAAACTAACCACATCTCCAGTACCTCTAATAACCCCGGTTAATGATTCTTGCGGACGTATTCTTATGTCGTTAGACCCTCTATGGTTAAGGGTAACATTAGTTGCTGTAAGGGCTTCTGCTTCTACCCTAGAATCTCCGGCAGCAATGCTTACATTTAAGTTGTTCGCAGTTCCACTTAGTTTAAAAAAGGCAATACCATTAGACGTAATACTAACGCGTTCTGTATTTAATTCCAAATCAAAAGAGCCATCAGTAGTTACCGTTTCTGGATTTACAAAGCTTTCGGAAAGCAAGGTAAGCTCTGGGTACGCCAAAACACCATCACTGCTAATGGGAAAACCCGTACTACTTCTAATTTCTGTAATATTTGGTGCCGTAACATATACCACTGTAAGTCCAAAATCTCGGAAAAAATTACAATCATTGGCATCTCGTAATACCAAGCGGTCTCCCTCTACAACAGCACTAACTTCTGGTCTTAAAAAGGCTCCGGTTTCTATTTCTACGGCTAAAGTTTCTCCTTGGCGTAGTACCAGCGTTACGTTTTCAAATACAGTGATTTTAGAAAAATCAGGAACTGTTACCGCTTCTCTGGTGATTTCTCCGGCATTCTGAAAGCAATCTGGCGCATTCTCCCCATTGCAAGCCCATTGTGCAACCGCAAGAAAAAGTAATAATGCTATTTTATATAGGTGTTTTACACGCATACTTTGTTTGTATTACATTCCATATTCTTAACCGCCGTTTATTCGTTGTCCCGCCTTAATCTTTTGTAGCATACTCAAAATATTTTCTGCGTCATTACTGGGTCGTATGCTTAAGGGATAAAAGGCGTGTTTAGTTACTATCAATTCAATTTCCTGATTCCTATATAATTGCGGAAAATTGGTTTCCCCAACAAACCCAACCTTGTGTATGCCTTGATACGGGGGACTAAAAAAAACATCAATCTCCTTGGGGCCACCCCCTTGCTTGTAAATCACATTAGTAACCTTTACGTTCAGAATAATCTTCTCTAGGGCTACAAGATCTTTTGTTAGTTTTTTGTATTTAAAAGAATGATACAAATAGAAAGCAAGAACAGCAGTAATAACTGCTATTAGTAGTATAGTTGAAACCCCTCCTAAAGATTCAAAAATGCTTTGATCTGGGTTGGCAACTCGTATGCTTCTTTTGCTAGGAATAAGTCCCATGGGAATAAAACAGATGATAAATAACACCATAAAGGTTCCCCCACTCCACATCCCAATAAGATTTGCAATCTTATCTTTATGATTTTCTAGTTTAATGCGTTCTTTTACCTCTAGTGTATTCATACCTTTTCTCAGGTCTAGTTTTAAACTAGTACGTTAAAGCTACAAACGTACTCCTATTCCAAACTCTACGGCCTCTGCCGCCGCACCGTGCGATTTTAGGGTAACAGCACCAAACCATTTATCGCCAAAATAACGTTTTAATCCAATGCGGTTATATACCCTTCCCTCAAAATCAAAAGGGTAATATACATAGTACCCCAATTGCGTAATGACAGACATTTTATTAATAAACAATTCGTGCCCCAAAAACACGCCTACCCGCTTAAAGTCATCATCTGCATTTACATCCAGTTCTGGAAAAGCAATACTTTGAAAGCGAATTAATTTTTTTAGAAAATTAGAGAAAAACACATCGGTTCCAAGCTGTATAGCACTTACTTTTCCCACGCGCTTGTCTACATATCCAGAAAAAATATAAAAGGGAAATTGCCCAGAATTAATCTCGTCACTTTCATTAAGTCCGGTTCTAAAGGCTAGGTTATACTTAAAGGGGGCTACTTTTTTTTCTGTTTTGGTCTTAGGCACATAGGCGGTAGTTTCGGCATCATTAAGGTCATATACGAGGCCTGCGCTAAAAGCAAAGGTATTGGTAGAGGTATTGGGGGCTTTAAAATTAGCATTGGAGTAATGCACTAAGGAAATACCGGCCTTAACACCCAGTCCATGAAACAAATTCTCTTTATGGTAATTGAAGGTAAGATAGGTAGAGCTCAATAAGTGCGACCCATACGCATTATTTCTAAAATTCTGATTTTTATCGTAGGGGTTGGTGTTATAGGCTATTCCCTGTCCTACTCTAAACTGAAGGTTTCGTTTAAAAAAATAGAAGTTATAGTGCGCATACAAACCGTAGTTCTCCCCTAAGGTTGTATTATTCATATCCTGATAAATAAAAGAGAAACCGGTATCTGGATAATTAAAGGTGCGCTGCCATTCCTGCTCGCCAAAAGTCTTTTTGTTTAATGACAAGATTAGCCCTGCCGGATGCGCACGTATTAAATGCGAAATGTCTTCGTTGTGCAAT
>CAZWVO010000069.1:0-7958 GCA_964637535.1 uncultured Flavobacteriaceae bacterium | reverse complement strand
GCGCAATAACAAAGGTGGTTCTACCCTTTGTCAACTCGGCTAAACTCTTTTGAATTAACGCCTCGCTCTCCGTATCTAAATTGGAAGTAGCCTCATCTAAAATCAATATTCTAGGGTTTGCTAAAATGGCTCTAGCAATAGCAATACGTTGTCTTTGTCCTCCAGATAGTTTTACACCACGTTCTCCAATAAGTGTATCCAATCCATTCTCAAAACGATCTGTAAATTCATCTACATAAGCAGCTACTACTGCTGCCTGTAATTCATGTGCTGTAGCATTGGGTCTAGGAAACAAAATATTTTCCCTAATACTACCTTCAAACAAAAAATCATCTTGCAAAACAACTCCTAAAAATTGACGAAAACTGGTTAAATCTATTGTTGCTAGATCTTTTCCGTCTACGGTAATTTGTCCAGAATCTGGATTTAAAAAACTTGCTGCTAAACCGGCAATGGTAGATTTTCCAGAACCAGAACTCCCAACTAAAGCAATAACATCGCCTGAGTTAGCCTCAAAGCTTACATTATGGATTACGTCTTTATCTTCTTCATAAGCAAAGGAAACATTTTTAAAAGACACCGCTCCATGAATGGTAGCAAGTTGAAGCGTTCGTTCTTTTTCGTCAGACTCCGAAGTTTCATTCATTAGTTCTTCTGTTCTGTCCAAACCAGCCAAGGCTTCGGTAAGTTGACTTCCAATATTACTCATCTGAACAATAGGGGCTACCATAAGGGCAAGTAAAAAGGTAAATTCAAAATATTCTCCAGTACTAAGGTTGCCCTCCATCATTTCATAGCCTCCATAGCCCATCATAATACCTGTTGTAGCTAAACCCAATAAAAAAGTTGAAGAGCTAGTCATTACAGCTGTGGCAGTCAAACTTTTTTTAACGTTTTGAAATAGTCGATCTACCCCTTTCTCAAAAATCAAACCTTCCTGTGCCTCGGCATTAAATCCTTTTATTACTCTAATACCACCCAGGGTTTCTGTTAATCTACCCTTTACTTCGGCATTAATTTTACCACGTTCTCTAAATACGGGGCGTATAATTTTAAAAGCTTTGAGCGCTATTAAAGCAAATAGCGCTAACGGAATAAGCGTCAGAAGTGTCATTGTAGGGCTTATTTGCAATAATAGTATAAGAGAAACTATAGCCGTAATTGATCCGCCTACGAGTTGCACCAATCCAGTTCCTATTAAATTACGAACTCCTTCCACATCACTCATAATACGCGAGACTAAGGCACCAGATTTGGTGTTGTCAAAGAATCTAATGGGTAATGAAAGCACCTGTTTTTGCACTTGAGCTCGCAACTCAGAAATCATGTATTGGGCCTGTATACTTAACACCTTTGTTAAGAGAAAAGACATAATAGCTTGTACCAAAAAAGAGAGAACTACAACCACAACAAGAATTTTAAGAAAGTCGTAATTCTTATTCGGTATAATATCATCTAAAAAATACTTTAAAGAAATTGGCGCAACAAAACTAGCAGCTTTACTAACTACAATAAGTAATAATCCAATAAAAACCAGCTTGCGCCTGGGCCAAATAATGGTTTTAAACGCTTTAAGAATGCTAACTTTTTTACCTGCCATTTTTAAAAAAAAATTAAAAAATAAAGGTATACATTATTCCCCTAAATAAGGTTGTGTTAAGGGTTCTGTTTTTGTTATTACCAGTGAATCTGATGTAAAGTTATTTTTTGCAAAAAGTTATTTTTTAACACGCTGTACGACCTATTAGAAAGAAGCACTCTTGCTTTACTGGGAACAATAAACTTATGACCATGAAAAAAACAATACTATTTTTTGGATTATTCTTTTTTATAACAACCATTACAGCACAAACGGGACATGCACCAGTGAAAAAACGAGCTATTCCAGATAATTTAAGTGCTGCAGAAACTAGGGTGGCAAACTTGTATCAAAAAGTAATTGGATCTGTAGTTACCATTTACACTACTTCAAATGCCTTTACCGCAGAAGGCCCTAAACAGAACAACGGATTAGGTTCTGGAGTATTAATATCTCATGACTGTCACATTCTAACCGCTGCACATGTTGTAGATGGAAGCTCAAAAATAAAAGTGAAAACAAATGACGGTAAATTACGAGATGCTACGGTATTGTTTAGTGAAAAATCCGCAGATATTGCATTACTAAAATTGGATATTCCAGATGGTACATTAGATCATGCTACTTTAGGAAATTCAGATGCTATGGCGGTGGGGCAGAATGTGTATGCCATTGGCAGCCCCTATGGAATGGAAAATTCTTTTTCTGCCGGTATTGTTTCTGCGTTTAGAAATTTCAATGCCCTATACGATGGCACAGTTAATATTGAATTTATACAAACAGATGCGGCAATAAACTCTGGAAATAGCGGAGGACCACTTTTTAATTCTAATGGAGAGGTTGTAGGTATTGCTTCAAGTATTTTAACGGTATCGGGAGGCTTTCAAGGAATAGGAATGGCTGTTACCAGTAATACGGTAAAATCACTATTGGCTTTTGAAGATAGACCATGGATCGGTATAGAAAGTGTATTTCTAAAATCTGAAGATCTCGCCAAGTTATTCAATTTAAACCTTAGTGGCGGCTTACTAATACAGCAAGTTGCAAAGGCCAGCCCTGCAGATAAGGCAGGCTTACAGGGAGGGTCCATTTCTGCAAATGTAAACGGAAGGCCTATTTTATTAGGCGGAGATATTATTTTAAAAATTGACACCCAAGAAACCTGTCATGTAGGATGTATTGAAGGGATGAAAAATGTGCTTGTAGATAAAAATAAAATTGATGTAATCTATTTAAGAGGGGGCAAAGAATATGCTGTTACTGTTGATGCTTCAGAAGTTCGAAAGAACTTTTTAGGAGAGTAAGAATTAAGTAGCGGTTAAAAATTGTATTTTCATAGCGTTAAACCACTCAATTATGCGCTATCTTTTTTACCTTACGCTAGGCGTACTAGCTTTTTCTTGTAAAACCGAATCACAACCTAAAACCGAAGTTGAACGCTGGCAGGAGCAAGCAGAAAACATTGAAATTATTAGAGATAATTTTGGAGTGCCACATGTATATGGTAAGACCGATGCGGATGCTGTTTTTGGATTATTGTATGCTCAGTGTGAGGACGACTTTAACCGCGTAGAACAAAATTACATCTGGGCCACTGGTCGTTTGGCAGAGGTAGAAGGAGAAGCGGCATTGTATAGTGATCTGCGTGCCCGTATGTTTATGAGTAAGGAAGAGGCCATTGCAAATTACGAGAAGAGTCCAGCATGGTTAAAAGAACTCTGTAATGCTTTCGCAGATGGGATCAATTATTACCTGCATACCCACCCCGAAGTACAACCCAAATTACTACGTCGTTTTGAACCTTGGATGCCTATGTATTTTAGTGAAGGATCTATTGGAGGCGATATTGAACGCATTTCAATTCAAAAAATAAAAGCCTTTTATGAGAAGGGCATTCAGTTTCCAAAGACAGAAGAATATAAAATTCAGAAAGAAAAGGAAGAATTGGAGCCTCAGGGATCTAATGGTATTGCTATTTCTGGTGAGCTAACAGCATCTGGAAACGCCATGTTACTCATTAACCCGCACACTTCCTTTTTCTTTAGAGGAGAGGTACACGCAGTAAGTGAAGAAGGGCTTAATGCGTATGGAGCGGTTACTTGGGGGCAGTTTTTTATCTACCAGGGATTTAATGAGAAAACAGGTTGGATGCACACTTCTACGTATACCGATGTTATGGACGAGTTTGTAGAAAATGTGGTGTCTACAGAAGAAGGTTTATTGTATCAATACGGTGAAGAGTTAAGACCTGTGCAAACCTCAGAAGTAGTGTTAAAATATAAAGGAGAAGAGGGAATACAAGAAAAAACCTTTCCCTTGTACCGTACCCATCATGGTCCTATAACCCATTTAGAAGGAGATAAAGTTGTCGCATCTGCCATGATGTGGGAGCCTGTAAAGGCTTTAGAACAGTCGTATATCAGAACCAAGCAGGAAGGGTACAAAGGGTTTCGAAAAATGATGGATATTCGCACCAATTCATCCAATAATACAGTCTACGCAGATGCCGAGGGAAATATTGCCTACTTTCATGGTAATTTTGTGCCTGTAAGAGATACTCTTTTTGATTATACGAAACCTGTAGATGGCAGCAACCCTAAAACCGATTGGAAAGGCTTACATACGGTTGATGAAAATATCGTATTGGTAAATCCAGAAAATGGATGGTTACAAAACTGCAATTCTACACCCTATACTGCAGCCTTGGAGTACAGCCCTAAACGTAAAAACTATCCTAGATATATGTCTTTAGATCGGGAAAATTTTAGAGGGGTACATGCCATTGCTCTTTTAAAAGATCGTAAAGGATATACGCTAGACAGCCTAATTACATTGGCTCATGATCCTTATTTACCTGCCTTTAAAGCGTTAATACCTGGCTTGGTGGAAGCGTATTATCAGCATCATGATCGCAATCCAAGGCTTCAAGCTGCTATAGATAAGTTGTCTAAGTGGGACTATAAAACCGCTACATCTTCAGTTGCTATGACCTTAGCACATTATTATGGAACACTGTATGGGCGTATGGGTAAAAGACCTGGAAGGATGAGTGATATGGAATTAATGACCTATTTTGGAACTGCTTCTCCCTTGCACGAACGAAGACAGGTTTTTGAGGCTGTTATAGATCAATTGGAAGCAGATTTTGGAACCTGGGAGGTTCCCTGGGGAGACGTAAACCGCTACCAGCGTATTAACGGAGATGTACGCCAGCCTTTTGATGATAATAAGCCTAGTATTCCTGTTGGCTTTGCCTCTGGCAGATGGGGAGCCTTAGCCGCTTACGGTTCCAGATATAACAATAGTACTAAAAAAATATATGGAACCCGAGGCAATAGTTTTGTAGCTGTTGTAGAATTTGGAGATACGCTAAAAGCTAAAAGCATGTTAGCCGGAGGGCAAAGTGGCAACCCAGACTCTCCCCATTTTAATGACCAGGCCCAACGGTATGCAGACATGGAATTTAAAGAGGTTTTGTACTATAAGAACGATGTACTAAAACAGGCTAAGCGTAGCTACCGTCCGGGAGAGCAATAGAAGGATACATTCTAGTATGCTAAGAACTTTGTGTTGCACTGTAACATTAAAGGACCAATGGATACATATAAACCATTAATTGGCTATTCAAATCACAAACAATATGGAACTCGAAATTAAAAATTTAAGCAAAACCTATTCTAATGGAGTACAAGCGTTAAAGGATATTAGCTTAACTATTCCACAAGGAATGTTTGGCCTTTTAGGGCCTAATGGAGCTGGTAAATCTTCTCTAATGCGAACCCTTGCTACCCTGCAAGAGTCTGATTCCGGGACGGTACACGTGGGAGATATTGACATCCTTAAAGACAAGGATAAGGTACGTCAATTTTTAGGGTATTTACCTCAGGAATTTGGAGTTTATCCAAAAGTGAGTTCGTATAAAATGCTAGATCATATAGCCTCTTTAAAAGGGATCTCTAAAAAAGGAGAACGCAAAGACCTTGTAGAAGCGCTCTTAAACAAGACCAACTTGTGGCATGTACGCAATAAAAAATTAGGGACGTATTCTGGAGGAATGAAACAACGTTTTGGAATTGCCCAGGCACTTATTGGAGAGCCTAAACTTATTATTGTAGATGAACCTACTGCAGGCTTGGACCCGGCAGAACGGGTTCGATTTCATAATTTGCTGAGTGAGATAGGAGAGAATACCATTGTTATTTTATCTACCCATATTGTAGAAGACATTTCCAACTTATGTAAAAATATGGCTATTATTTGCCTTGGAGAAGTAGTGGCCCAAGGCAACCCCATTGAACTAACTTCTCAAGTAAAAGGGAAAGTTTGGAAAAAAGCGATAGCGAAAAAAGAGTTAGATACCTACAAATCTGAATTGCAGGTGATTTCTACGCATCTGAAGGCTGGTAAGACGGTTATTCATGTACTCAATGATAGCCAACCTGATTCCTCTTTTGAGGCCAGTGTTGCAAGTTTGGAGGATGTGTATTTTGCAGAAATCACATCTAGAATGGAAGCCGTTACGGCCTAATAATTGTTAGTTTTCATCGCTAAAATCGTACTTCATGTTTAAGGAAATTTTCTTTTTTGAATTAAAATACAGACTTAAAAGACCCGGCACTTGGGCCTATTTCGGAATCCTTGTGCTATTTGGATTATTGTTTTCCATTTTTGACAATGGAATAGGATCGGAGAAAGCATTTTTAAATTCGCCATCGGCTATCGCTTCTATTATTTTAACCATTAGCATTTTTGGTATTATGTTAGCCAGTGCGGTAATGGGAGTGCCTGTTTATAGAGATATTGAGCATGGCACACAAAATTATTATTTCTCCTATCCAATATCGGAAAAAGGATATATTTTGGGCCGATTTTGCGGTTCTATGGTCACGCTATTAGCTATAGGATTAGGATTGCATATTGGGCTAATGATTGGTTTTACTATGGGCCCCTTTTTAGGTTTTGAAGAAGCCGATCGTTTTACCAGTTTTAACCTTTGGCATTATATACAACCCACGTTACTATTTTACTGGGCGAACCTGTTTTTTGCTGGATGTATTTTCTTCGCTCTGGTGAGTTTAACACGTAAAATTATGCTGGCATATGCCGGTGGAGCCATCTTATTTATTACCTACCTAGTAACCCTAACGCTCTCCCAAGATTTGGAATCTCAGAACTTGGTTAATCTTCTAGATCCCTTTGGATTAGGCACTTTTAATAACGCTATTCAATATTGGACTCCAGAAGAACAAAATACCCTTACTGTTCCTTTTGAAGGAATGATTATATGGAATAGGTTATTGTGGGTTGGCATAGGGTTATTGGCCTTTGGTATTGCTCTTTTTCGTTTTGATTTTCAACGGTTCTTAAATAAGAAATTAGGCGGTAAGAAAAAGGAACAAAATGAAAGTGCAATAGCTTCTTCTTCAGTGTTAACAACAATACCTAGTGTTCAAAAAGTGTTTTCTAGCAGTGTAAATTGGAAACAATTGCTGAAGCTTAGTTGGATGGAGTTTAAAAATATTATCAGTGATAACTTCTTCAAAGCGATTCTTATTGCGGCGGTTTTGTTTCTTTTCTTTGATGCTTGGTTTGGTTTCCCTACCTATGGAACACCCGCATTACCGGTAACGTACTACATGTTAGAAGTAGAAGATTTTACCTATGTAATACTCGTTTTTGTATTAATAGTTTTTATTACTGGAGAAGTATTGCATAGAGAACGAGGAGTGAAATACGATCAAATTTTTGGATCCCTACCCTTACCTAATTGGGTAATTTACGGCTCTAAGTTTTTATCCCTAGTAATGGTTTGTTTTGTATTGGCCAATATGGTAATGGTTAGTGGCGTATTTAATCAAATATTAAAGGGCTATTTTAACTTTGAATTCGACAAGTATTTTACGGACCTATACCTCATTAAGTTTCCAAAATATATTGGTTACGTAATGCTTGCATTTTTTATTCATGCGCTGGTAACAAAGAAATTTTTAGGTCACGTGATTACCATTGCAGTATGGGTTCTTATTCTAGGAATTAATAGTATAGGAGAAGTAAATTACAACTTGTTACTCTATGGTTACACTCCGGGTTATACCCTTTCTGATTTAAATGGTTTTGGTCATTTTGGTACTTCTCAATTCTGGTTTCGCCTCTATTGGCTGGCTTTTGGAGGACTTTTAGCCATGGTGGGCTTGTTATTCTGGAAACGCGGCTCAGATTCTGGAAGAAGAGCGCGCTTAAAAGCTGCTAAAAGTGGTTTAAACAAGTATACCATTACTGCTTTAGGAGTATTTGCTTTAATATGGATTGGAGCAGGAGCGTATAATTATTATAATATAAGTGTACTTAACAACTATAGTACTTCGGAAGAGAATTTAGA
>CAZWVO010000068.1:0-7992 GCA_964637535.1 uncultured Flavobacteriaceae bacterium | reverse complement strand
AATCTGATGGTAATTATTCCGAACTGTTTTTCAAAGACAATAAAAAAGAGATTGTATCCAAGAAAATTAAAGATGTTGAAGTTCTAATTGACAGTACAGATTTTTTTAGGGTACATAACTCTTACCTAGTTAACATTAACTACATCACAGAATTTATAAAAAGTGATGGACAGTATCTGGTTTTAGAAAATGGAGATTCCATTCCTGTATCGCGCTCTAGGAAAAGCGCTTTAATTGAACTGCTCAGCAGTTAATTCCCTTACCAGTGCTTCTCTTCTTTAAACAAACCCTCCTAGACGTACCGCATGAAAATGGTATTACCATATTTGTATTGGGAGGACTGTCTGTACTTAGTGTATATCACTTTTTACTTTATTTTCAGCATAAAGACAAGTCGTATCTGCTTTACAGTCTATATACCTTTATATTGTTTTTAAGAAATGTATCTGAACCACTTAATAGTTTTATATACGATTTTAAAGCGCTAGACCCCGTTTTGCGTTTTTTGGACTATTACGATATTAATTTAGAGTGGATGTACAACACCATATATTTTGCGTTTGCCTTTACCTTTGTAAACCTAAAGTCGCACTCCTTGCCATGGCATCGTTTTATTTTTAGAGGTGTTTACATTTTATTATTGGCAAACTTAGCGGTAGAAATTACACATAGGGTATTCCCAGATTTAAATATCTATGGCATTATGTTCCCCGTGTTTATTGTCGTTTTATTGTTCTTTTCCATTATTGGATACGTTCCTTTATTTAGGATTAAAGGCTATCTCAAATACTATATCATTATTGGATCTTTAATTTTTTTAGTTACTTCATTAATTGCTTTTTTAATTTCTAAACTACAACTACAACCGCAAGGCAGTAATCTTAATATTTCCATTTTCTTTATTGGAATGGCATTGGAAAATATCTTTTTTGCCCTAGGCTTGGGACATAAACAAAAATTAATTTTAAAGGAAAAAAATGATTCTCAACAAGCATTGATTAACCAGCTTCGTGAAAATGAAAAGCTAAAACTAAAAGTACAACGCGAACTAGAAGCCAATGTAGCTTCGTTAAGCAAACAAGCGGAAGATGAAAAAATAGCTAAATTAAAAGCTACTTTTGAGAAGGAAATAGCCGAACTTAAGGTATTGTCTTTACGGAGCCAAATGAACCCTCATTTTATCTTTAACTCCCTCAATGCTATTAAACTATACATTATTAATAATGAGAAAGAAAATGCAGTTTACTACCTAAACAAATTCTCAAAACTCATTCGTAAGATTCTTTCTTCTACACGAGAAAGGGAAACATCTCTACGAGAAGAAATTGATACTTTAGCCCTTTATACAGACATTGAAAATATTAGATTCAAAAATGAAATCGAAGTTGCTATTCATGTAGATGCATCATTAGACCTAGACGCTATAAAGGTTCCCGCGCTTATTTTACAACCCTTTATTGAAAACGCTATATGGCACGGTCTTTCTCCAAAAAAAGGTCTTAAAAAATTATCACTAGATGTTCAAAAATACAAGGGTACTCACGTAAGAATTGCTATTACAGATAACGGTATTGGGAGAGAAAAATCGGCTGAAATTAATTCCAAAAAACTTAGGAATACAAATTCTATAGGGTTAAAGCTTACCGAAGAACGTCTAGTTAACTTTGCCAAAGCCTATAAGAATACCCATTTTATAGAATTCATAGACCTTTACGATAGGTTCAAAAAACCAAATGGCACGGCTGTGGAACTTAAAATACCGATAAAATAAACTTAGCAATTAATTCTCCACGTTCTCATCGGGTTCAATAATATTCCAAACCTTAATTTTATCTTCTGCGTTTATCCCAGACTTCACTTCTACAAAAATTCCATCGCTAATACCTAGTTCAATATCCTTACGTTCAAAAGACTGATCTCCTGTTGCGATTTCTACAAAGGGTTTTTTGGTTTTATCATCAAATTGCACCAATGCTTCTTTCAGGGCAAGCACACTATCTACTTTTGCTAAAATTATTGAAGCGTTAGCACTTAGTCCGGCACGTATAAAAGTGGTGTCTTTTTTGGTAAGGGTCCCTTTAATTTCAAATTGTATTGCTCCATTTTCTGCATTCCCCTTAGGTGCAATATAATCTAAGACCGCGTCAAAAACTTTGTTTTCTATTGCTCCTACCGTGATTTCTAGCGGGAGGTTTTCCTTAATTTTGCCTACTTCAGATTCATCTACCTTTCCTTCAAAAATCATCTTTTCTACGTCGGCAACCGCCGCAATAGTAGTTCCCTCATTAAAGTTATTGCTTTCAATTACTTGATTCCCCACTTCAACAGGAACCTCTAACACCATCCCGCTAACGGTAGATCTAATTAAGGTATTGGCCGCATTACCATACCCTCTTGTGGTACCGGTTTTTACAATATCAAAACGTTTGTTGGCCGCCCCGTATGTCTGTTTGGCTTGATCAAAGGCTACTTGAGCTCGTTCTAAATCTACTTTAGAGATAACCCCCTTATCAAACAATCCTTTCTGGCGTTCCAAATTACGTTGCTGATCGGATAACCCAATCTTGGCTTCATCTATTTGGTTACGGGCATCATTAAGGGCATTTAAGTTAGGAACCACTTTTATTTTTGCCAAAAGATCTCCAGATTTCACAAAATCGCCGCCCTCTACGTAAACTTCTTCAATAACTCCAGAAATATTGGGTTTAATAAGCACTTCTTCTAAGGGAAGTATGCTTCCTGTAGCTACTGTCTTTTTTACAATGTTTCTTTTTTCTGCTTGTTCGGTTTCATAGGTAATTGGGTCTTCATTGTTTTTCTGATATAAGTAAAACATGGATCCTCCAAAAATAACAACGATAAGGATTAAGATGGTGATAGTTACACTTTTTTTCATGGCTCAGTAATTGTGATATAGATTGATGATTATTATTTTTTAGTCGGTTCGCAATGCATCTATGGGTCTCACACGAATAGCGCTTTGGGCAGGAATAAATCCTGCTAGCAGACCAGATATCATTAAAATGATAAGGGCTCCAGTGACAACGCCTAAGCCCACACTAGGATTGATAAACATATCTACGGGCCCTACGGCTTCTAACAAGGCATTAACAGCATAAATAAATAAGGCTCCAAAAATGATCCCTATCATGCCGGAGATAATGGTTATAAAAATGGATTCCATTAAAATCTGTTTTCTAATAGATCCGGGTTGTTCTCCTAACGCTCTTCTAATGCCTATTTCTTTGGTTCTTTCTTTAACTACAATTAGCATAATATTACTTACACCAATGATTCCAGACAGGAGAACCATAATACCCACAATGTAGGCTACTAAGGTAAGTGCCCCAAAAAGGCTTTCTACCCTATTGTACTGTTCATATAAATCAAAATAGCCAATAGCACGTTGATCTTCTGGATGTACCTTGTGCTTATTTTTCATTACGTTGACAATATCTTCTTTTAGGTTAGAAATAGACGTACCATCATGTGCGGTAATAGCCATCCACCCAACATCATTTCCTTGATTAAATGCCAAAGAAAACGAGGTGAAAGGCACAAAAATTTCTTTCTGGGCTTCTTCCCCATCTCCATCATTACTATTTTTTTTATAGGTTCCTACTACCATAAAGTTTACGCCTTGAATCTTAATATAGCTACCTAGTACCTCTTCACCCTTTTCATACAATTCTTGCTTAACTGCATTTCCAATAACGGCTACTTTACGTTTTCCCTGAATATCAATCTGATTTAGAAAGCGTCCAGAAGTAACGGTCATAGGGTCTTGATTAATAATTTCGGGATAATCGCCATACACATTATAGGCTCCTGTTTTAATTCCTCTTACCACATTGTTAGCTCCCCTAAAACCGCCTAGTTGGTTTCTTGGGGATATGAATCTAAGATTAGGAACATTATCCTTAATGAGTGCTACATCTTCTACCTTAAACCTAAAACGCCTTCCTTTTGGTAGACCTTCATGTGCTTTGGTAGTGGCCCTTGTCCACATAAACATGGTGTTGGTAGCGATATCTCCAAAATCTTGTTTAATTCCATTTTCTAGACCCTTACCAGCGGCTAATAGAATAATAAGGATATAGATACCCCAACCTACCCCAAAGGCTGTAAGCAGTGTTCTCCAAACATTACTAGAGAGCACTTCTACAATTTCTTTCCAACGGTCTTTATTAAACACTGCTTTGTTATTTGGTTATTGTTTTAAATTTCTACTATTCATCTCTTAGCGCCTCTATTACGCGTATCCGTGCTGCACGCCATGCTGGAAAAAAACCAGCAGCCGCTCCTGCAAAAATGAGAAACAATACGGTTGAAAATGCTACTTTAAAATTTACCGAGGGGTTTACAATATAATCTACCTCTATGTTGGGGCCTACAATTTCTAAAAGCCCCATACTAAAAATTAATCCTGAGAAACCAGCAATAGCTGTAATAAAAATAGACTCTTGCATAATCATTCCTACCACAGACCATGGTTTAGCACCTAAAGCCTTACGTATACCAATTTCTCTTGTACGTTCTCTTACCACAATAAGCATAATATTACTTACCCCCACAACCCCAGCAACAATAGTACAGACCCCTACAAACCAGAAGAAAAATTTAATATTTCCTGTAAGGCTATAGTAGCGTTTTGCTTCTTCCATAGCACTCCATACCTCAATAGCGGCCTCATCATCTGGAGCTACAGTGTGTGCATCTTTTAAATGACGCTCTATGTTGTTTTTAAAGGTTACCGCTTGGGCTACAGCTTCATCAAAATTTTCAACAGGAGGAAGCGTATAACTCATATTATTAATTCTGTCTCCTCCGTTAAATACCTTTTGCGCTGTAGTAAGTGGAATATAGATTCGTTCTTCCTCTCGTTCTTGGTACTCCCCATAACAGCCAATAATTTTAAAAGGGATTCCAGAAATATCTATAAACTCTCCTATGGGTGTTTCTACATCTTCAAAAACATCGCGAGCAATTTTATTACCAATTACCGCTACCTTAGCCACGCCTACCTCATCTTGATAGTTGATAAAACGTCCTTGAGACATGCTGGTATTTTCAATATTTTGAAATTGGGATAAAACACCTTGCACGCCGTAGATAAGCGCTTCTTCTTTATAGTTTACCGAAATGTTTCTGACAAAGATTCGCGGTGATTTGTATTCCATATCTTCTCCATGTAACATCAGGGTATTCTCGTAATTTTCATTTCGAAATTGAATAGGGCGCCCTGGATTAAGGCCCTTATATTCTTTAGAAGTAACTCCTGGCCACACCCAAACACTGGTAGAAGCGTCTTGTTGAAATTCTTGTTCAATACCATTTTGTAGCCCTTGGCCAAACCCAAGAAGGATAACCAAGATAAAAATTCCTGAAGCTACAGATAACCCGGTAAGGAAGGTTCGCAATTTATTTTTACGAATGGTATCAAAGATTTCCTGCCATCTTTCAATGTCGAACATAGGATTGGTGATGATTGATGAATACTTACGTATAACAATAAGACTATCCGTTTTGCAAATTGTTACAGTATAATTAAAAAAAAATCAGATTTTTAAGAACGCTCTAGATATACTAGAATTAACTAAGCAATAGCAACGCTCCTAACCCATGACATTAACTACGATTCTTTGGAAGTTTGCTGCTTCATTTTACGGTAAATAATATAAATAATACCGCCTACTAAAATGTAGGGTATAGCCATAAGATACACAATACCATTGTTAATTCCTTCTGCTGTGGAACCACCTTCTTCACTTTCCAACACCGCCCTGCACATGGCGCATTGCGCCTCTGCATATTGCGGAATAAGCAAAAAAACAAGTATACTAATTGTTATTAGTGTTTTAGTGCGCATAGTATGGAGATATCATTAAATACACAACAACTCCCGTAATGGCCACATATAGCCAGATAGGGAATGTTATACGCGCCAACTTCTTGTGGCGTTCAAACTGTTGCAATGCTGCTCTGGCGTAGGTATGGAGTACTAAAGGAATGATAGCAATAGACAGGACAATGTGCGATATTAGAATAGTAAAATACACGTATCTTATAGCACCTTCTCCTCCATAAGACGTGGACTCTGAGGTCATATGATAACCAATATACATGAGTAAAAAAAGTACAGAAAGCCCAATACAGGAGGTCATTAACTTTTGGTGTAGTTTTCGGTTTCCATTTTTAATGGCCCATACTGCAACAATTAAAAGCACAGCTGTTATCCCATTAATAGTAGCGTAAATTGGAGGTAAAAAGGAAAGTGGCTCTACATTGGGTAGTTTTACGCCAAAAAGAATAGCTACTACCATAGGTATTACTATAGAAACTAGTGTAATTAACCGATTAAATTTTTTCTCCTTTTGTTTACTATGCGCCATCTTACTCTTGCAAAAGTTTTCTGATATCCTCCATAAGGATACTTATTTGTTCTTGTTCCCCATCTTTATTAGTACCCTGCTCTTGTGTAATCGTACCACGATAGTAAATAATAGGGTTTCCATAGTTATCTACTCTAGAGCGGATATAGCCGTTTTTATCTACAAGAGCAAACCTTCCAGAATGTTCAAAACCTCCAGGAACTTCAGGAGATTCTGCAGCAACAATATAAAAACCTTTATTGGCAAGGTCGTATATTGTTTCCTGATCTCCTGTCATTAAATGCCAATCTAGATCTACAATTTCATTTTTCTCCGCATAGGTCTTTAATATGGTGGGCGTATCATATCTTGGATTAATAGTAAAGGATGCAATTCCAAAATCTTTTTCATCTGCAAACTCATTCTGAATAGCCACCAAGTTTTTAGTCATAATTGGACAAATAGTGGGGCAGGTAGTAAAGAAAAATTCTACGAGATATACTTTGCCATGATAGTCGTTATTGGTAATCAGCAAACTATCTTGATTGATAAACTCAAAAGCGGGAACACTTCGTTTTTTTCCATCGGCAATAACAAAAGAAAGCGGGTCGGATGCGTTCTTCTTGTTCATCCTGTCGTTTGTAACTACCGTGCCTTCTTTAATCCTATCCACAATTCTAGGAATACTAATAATCCCAAAAATGAGGACAATTAAAGAGACCCAGACATAGGTATATTTATTTTTCTTCATAGTTCCTTCCTAGTTTAGCCCTATTATTTGGCTTGCCTTGCGTTGTTCTTTTTAAGTGCAGAGCGGTACTCTGCCAAGATAATCTTTACATCATCTTCCATCTTATTGTTCAGTTCTGCAACAGAAGTAGCATTAAACCCATACTTGGTGCCTTCGTCTTCGTCATCTGTTCTTCCCCTTAGATTGCTATCTTTATCTATAATAAAAACATAGGGAGTGCTTAAATTCTGGTCTAGGGTAACATTGGTTTTCAATTGAGAAAAAAACGTTTTGATTTCCGCCTCACTTCCAAAAATAAACTTCCAGTTTTTAATGTCTGCCAGCTCAGATAATTCCTTTTTTAAGGTGGCTACCTTAGCTTCCGTTCCCTTGGGCATTACCATTACCATTTGAAAATCGTGAAACTCATAAAAGGGTTTATAAATTTTTTGATTGAGGTTAAAGGCATTAGTTTTTTTAAACGCTACATCCGTGCCTAAAAAACCTAGGATAGTTATTTTTTCCTTTAAAATACCCTCTTTTCCTCCAAAGTTAATAGCGCCTACATCATTGGTAAGTACTGGTAATCTACCAAAATTATTTACCCCAGAAGCAAAGAAGAGATACGCCACTAGGGGTAATACAAATAGTACTATTAAAACAAAGGTTTTTTTCAAACCATTACAATTTATTATCGGTCTACAAAAATACGTCTTAAACCTTTAAAAAAAGAAAAACCCCGAAACATGTTCGGGGTTTAAATTCTTAGTACATCCTATTTTAAAAGTTCCAGGTAACAAACCCGTCTTTAAAAACATTGTATATATAATCTGCTTCAAAAAGCAAAATAAAAATCAAATAACAAACAAGGAATATGGGCGTCCATACAAT
>CAZWVO010000067.1:0-8070 GCA_964637535.1 uncultured Flavobacteriaceae bacterium | reverse complement strand
TCATAGATGTGTTCATGAATAATAAGTCTTCTGGTAGAAGTGCAGCGTTGTCCTGCTGTACCTACAGCGCCAAAAACAGCTCCAATTACGGTCATCTTTATGTCTGCATCTGGCGTAACAATAATGGCATTATTTCCTCCTAGCTCTAGAAGTGATTTACCCAGACGGGCCGCAACCGCTTGAGCTACAATTTTACCCATGCGTATAGACCCTGTAGCAGATACTAAAGGAATACGTTTATCTTGAGTCATCATCTCTCCTACTTTATAGTCTCCATTAATTAAACAAGAAATTCCTTCTGGAAGATTATTCGCTTTAAATACATCGGCGGCAATTTGTTGGCAAGCAATGCCGCAAAGGGGTGTTTTTTCGGAAGGTTTCCAAACACAGACATCGCCACAGATCCAGGCCAATGCAGTATTCCAAGCCCATACCGCAACTGGAAAATTAAAGGCCGATATAATGCCGACAATCCCTAAGGGATGATACTGTTCGTACATTCTATGTCCAGGTCGTTCCGAATGCATGGTCAATCCGTGAAGTTGTCTAGATAATCCAACAGCAAAATCACATATGTCTATCATTTCCTGAACTTCGCCCAAGCCTTCTTGATACGACTTTCCCATTTCATAGGAAACCAACTTTCCTAAGGGTTCTTTAAGCGTTCGTAAACGTTCTCCAAATTGACGTACAATCTCACCTCGTAAGGGAGCAGGTTTTTTACGCCATGTTAGGAACGCTTCTTGAGCCCTGCTTATGACCTTTTCATAGTCTGTTACCGTAGTGCTTTTTACGTGCCCAATTAGGGCTCCATCTACTGGAGAGTACGAAGCAATTAACGGTCCTGACGAAAAATCATTAGCTCCCGTAGAAGTGCCGTTATTTACTTCCCGAATTCCAAGAGCGCTTAGCGCTTCCTGTATTTCTGTACTTATTGCAATTGTTGACATAGCGTATGTTTAGCTTAAAAAGGATTGAATACACTCAAAATTACAAATTATTGAGCGGTATCATGGCGAATCCAACAATATGTTTCTAAGCTATTTAAAAAGGATAAGTAAAATGGCAATTAAGGCAGGAAGCCCCTGAATAAAAAATATTTTTCGATCTACACTAAAAGAGCCATAGAGTCCAGCAATACAAACACAAGCCAAAAAGAAAAGGGCAATATTAGCACTCCAGATAGGGTCTTCTATAAAGAAAGTCCATAGGAGTCCAGCAGCTAAAAATCCATTGTACAAACCTTGGTTAGCAGCCATAGGTTTTGTTGGTTCAAAAAGTTCTTTTGGGAAATTGCGAAATACTTTTCGCCCACGGGTAGTCCACGCAAACATTTCGAACCATAAAAAATACAGATGTAATAAAGCAACAAGTACAATTATAATTTGGACAATAAGAGTCATATATTTTCTTTTATTATTTCGTAATAAAACGATTATCAATAGGCATTACAGTATTACAATTGCTACATGTTCTATGGGTTTCTGATCCATAAAAGGTTTTAAAATGACCTAGAAAATCTTTTTCAATATCATTAAGGGTAAAATAGACTTCGTACAATTTGTGATTGCAATTGTCGCAATACCAAAGTAACCCATCATCTACATTCATATCGGCTCTTTTACGTTCAATAACCAAACCAATAGAGCCTTGATGTCGTTCCGGAGAATGTGGCACTTTAGCAGGATGCAAATACATGTCTCCGGGACCAAGTTGCATTGTTTTCTTTTGCCCACCTTCTTGGATATGAACTTCAATAGTGCCCTCTAACTGATAAAAAAGCTCTTCTGTCTCGTTGTAGTGATAGTCTTTTCTGGCATTTGGACCGGCAACTATCATAACAATATAATCCCCGGCATCTTTATAAAGGTTTTTGTTGCCTACGGGAGGTTTTAAAGAATCTCGGTTTTCTGCTATCCAAGCATTTAGGTTAAACGGTGCTTTAATTGACATAGTAAAATCTTAAGTGGTATGCTACACGACATAAATAGTAGAAAACCAATAGGTTTCTACTCCATGGTAGAACTAAGGTAAGAAAAGAAATACGGTTAAGAAAAGGCTATCTAAAGAAGAGTTGTGTAAAGTAAAGGTTTCCTCCCTGATCTATTTTAACACTAACAGCGGTATGGGTAAATTCTCCCTCCATTGTTTTTTTATGACTAGCACTAGAGAGCCACTCTTCAAAGGCGTCCTTGGCATTCGAAAAATCTTTGGCTACATTTTCCGCAACAAACTCTGCATTAGTCTCAGAAGATATTTTAGAAGCTCTGGAACTAAAATTGTCATGACTAATGCTTCCCTTAGCAATCATATAATCCGTATGACTATTTGCATACGTATAGGCTACAGTACTAAACTCCAGTGCATTTTGACCCAAAGAAAGCCTGTGATCATTAACAATGCTCAACAATTCTTGTTCAACAACTACATTGTTCTCCGCTTCTATTAACGACGTATTATCCAAAGCTTCCTTACTACATGAAGTAGTTGTACTTACAACTACAAACAGCAGCAAGATAGCGTATTGCAATCTCATTTTCATTTTCATCTAATGTCCTATTTAAAGGTAGGAACAAGGAAGAATGGGGATTCTTGTGCTCTCAAGCAAAGTAGGAAAGAAAAGATTGGGGTATTCTGTTCTCGTTTGCAATGTACAAAACTGGGTGTAATGATAAAAAAATTATTAGTGCCATCTTTGGAAAAATTTACTTTTTCGATGAACTACCGTACAACATAGTCTTGTTTGTAAGCCAAAAGAGACTTTTGTGAGAATTTTTCTTAACATTTCATACAGAAATGCAAAAAACTTCGTTGTATGTAAGTTACTAGGGGGTAGCTTATTTGCAATTTCGAAACCAATTTTTTCACTGTAAACAGGGATATTGTTCAGGCTAAACCTTTTTATTTTTACGAAAGCCAATACAATCGATATATGCAAACTAGATCAATTTTTTTCGCACTTTTTCTTTTTGTTCTTATAGGATGTAATTCTAATAAGGAAGTAGATAAGGATAAATACAGCAATTTTAGTGAGTTTCAAGAATATGTTTTAGAAGTTTCTCACGGGATTATTTCCACTAAAGATGATATTCGTGTAGTACTGTCTAAACCTGTTACTACATGGGAGGCAGGGGAAGAAATAGATAGTGATCTTTTACAAGTTTCTCCACATGCAAAAGGAAAGGTAGTTGCCTTGGACAACAGAACACTAGCTTTTGTTCCAGAAGAAGGTTTTAAACAAGATACAGAGTACCAATTTGTTTTGGCTTTGGAAGATATTATTAAAGAGCTCCCAGAAGAATTAGAGACGTTTACTTTTGGTGTAAAGACGCTAAAACAGCAATTTAATGTGTATACCAACCCCTTGCAGTCCCATTCTAGGGAATTGCAGTATATAGAGGGACAAATACGCAGTGCAGATCAACTTTCTTTAGCGCGTGCAAAACAAATAGTATCGGTTACCCAAAACGGAAAAAAAATTCCAGTTACGTTTGATGCTAGCGTAAAGCAAGGAACACAGTTTCAATTTAAAATTGATAGCATCCAGCGATCTAAGGAAGATACGGAGTTAGAAGTTTCATGGGACGGCGCCAGTTTTGATATTGAAAGTTCTGGAAAAAATACGATTACTATTCCCGGAAAAAACAATTTTACCATTTTAAGTGTCACGGTTTCTGAAGGCGCAAAACAAATGGTGGAAATTAATTTTTCTGACCCTGTAAAGAAAGGCCAAAATTTTAAAGGGCTGGTGGTTTTAGAAGATGATGATCCTCCAAAGTTTTCTGTTGTCGGGAATACACTAAGAGTATATCCGAGTAATGATATCGAAGGTATAGTACAACTCGAAGTTTTTGAGGGTGTACAGAGTACAGAGGGGCATAAGTTAAAAACAAAATATCAGGAACGCATTGCTTTTGAAGAGCTAAAGCCAGAAGTGCGAATGCTTTCTAATGGTACCTTATTACCATCATCTAGTAATCTTAAGGTAAATTTTGAGGCAGTAAACCTTAAAGCAGTAGATGTCTCTGTCTTAAAAATATACGAGAGTAATGTCCTTCAATTTTTACAAAACAACAATCTTAATGGTAGCAGTAATTTAGTGCAGGTGGCCAGACCCGTTGCTACCAAAAAAATAGTACTGCAAAATAACCTTTCGGAAGCCAATGGTAAATGGAAAGCCCATGCCTTAGATTTAAGAACCTTAATTACACCAGAACCAGGGGCTATTTACAGGGTAGAAATTAATTATAAAGCTGCCTATAGCCTGTATAAGTGTGATGAAACTAATTTTGAACCCGAAACGGAAACTACTGCCAATTTTGATGAAGAAGAAGAAAGTAGTTCTTGGGATGGTGTAGAGATCTACTATGAAGATTATTATTATGACTATGACTGGAGTGAACGAGAAAACCCTTGTCACACGTCCTATTATTACGATAAAAAAGTAGCTATTAATGTATTGGCCAGTGATTTAGGAGTAACGGTAAAACGAGGCGCTAACAAAAGCTATTTTGTGGCGGTAAATGATATTTTAAGTACTAACCCTGTGCCAGGTGCAAAGGTTACTTTTTTCAATTATCAACAACAACCACTAGGTGAGGTGCTAACGGATGCCGATGGAACTTCCATTTTTGATGCCGAGGACCTTGTGTACTTTGCAGTTGCCGAGAATAACGGTCAAAAAACATACTTAAAACTTAATGATGGAAATGTTCTTTCTGTAAGTAAGTTTAACGTTTCTGGGGTTCAATTACAGAAGGGAATTAAAGGGTTTATTTTTGGGGAACGCGGTGTTTGGCGTCCTGGAGATGCCATTTTCCTTTCTTTTATGCTTAATGATAACGCCAATAAGTTACCCGCAAACCATCCTGTAAAACTAGAACTACTAGACCCGTACAACAAAGTAGTACTGCGAGAAGTACGTACAAACGGAGTGAATAATTTTTACAATTTTAAACTGCAAACAGATGAAAATGCTCCAACAGGAAATTGGTTGGCAAAGGTATCTGTAGGGGGGGCATCGTTTACAAAGACTATTAAAATAGAAACCATAAAGCCCAACCGTTTAAAAATTAAAACAGATTTTGAAGGCAAGATTTTATCCGGAGGGCAACCCATTAGAGGTGATTTGGAAGTAAAATGGTTACACGGTGCCATTGCTAAAAATCTTAAGGCCGATATAACAGCAAAATTCAATACATCAACAACTACCTTTGATACGTTTCCAGGGTATATCTTTGATGATCCCACCCGAAACCTTTCTACAGAAGATCAAGTGGTTTTTGATGGTAAAATAGACCAAGAAGGAAAGGCAGGTTTTACAATAAATCCGCAACTAGAGGGTAACGCTCCAGGCATGCTAAATGCAGCATTTATTACTAAGGTTTATGAAAATGGAGGCGATTTTAGTACCGATGTATTTACAAAACCATACTCGCCCTATACTACTTATGTAGGTATTAATGTGCCAAAAGGAGATAAAACTAGAGGCATGTTGTTAACCGATGTAAAGCATAAATTTGAAGTTGTTTCGGTATCCGAAAAAGGAACCCCTAAGGCAACTAAAAATTTAAAGGTTAGTATTCATAAAATTAATTGGAGATGGTGGTGGGATACTTCTGCGGATAATCTTTCAAATTTTAGCAGTAGTAGTTATAGAGAAAAGGTTTTTGAAACCACAGTGAATACCAATTCTAGAGGAAAAGGGTCCTTTGAATTTGAATTGAAATATCCAGACTGGGGCCGTTACTTAGTGCGTGTAGAAGACCCAAGTGGAGGTCATGCCACAGGAAAAACCATGTATATTGATTGGCCAGGATGGGCAGGAAAATCTAGAAAGAATGATCCTTCTGCGGCAACCATGTTAGTCTTTTCTACAGATAAAGAAACCTATAACGTAGGAGAAAAAGCAACGGTAACTTTTCCTAGTTCTGAAAAAGGAAGAGCCTTGGTTACGGTTGAAAACGGAACAGAAGTACTACAATCCCTATGGGTTGAAACAATTAAAGGAGAAACTAAATTTGAGCTCCCAATTACCGCAGCGTATACGCCAAACGTATTTATTCATATTACGCTGCTACAACCTCATGGTGTAACACAAAACGACTTACCTATTCGTTTGTACGGAGTGGTTCCTATTGCTGTAGAAAATCCAGAAACAAAATTACAACCCGTATTGCAAATGCCAGATGTGCTTAGGCCAGAAGAAAGCATTACCGTTAAAGTAAAAGAAAAGGAAGGGAAGCAAATGACCTATAGTCTTGCGATGGTAGATGAAGGTTTATTAGATCTTACTAGGTTTAAAACGCCAGATCCTTGGAATACGTTTTATGCTCGGGAAGCCTTAGGTGTTAAAACTTGGGATATATACGATGATGTTATTGGCGCTTTTGGTGGAAGAATAGATCAGGTTTTTGCCATAGGAGGAGATGGAGAGCTTGCTGGAGCGAAGAATAAAAAAGCCAATAGGTTTGAGCCTATGGTGGTGTATTTAGGCCCTTTTAGTTTAAAAGCAGGGGAAACCAAGTCGCATCAGATAAAAATCCCTAAATATATTGGTTCTGTGCGTACCATGATTGTAGCTGGAGATGCTTCAAAAGAAGCTTATGGAAAAGTAGAAAAAGCTACTCCGGTTAGAAAACCGCTTATGGTATTGGCATCGCTTCCAAGAAAGATTACCCCTGGAGAGGAAGTTACGCTTCCTGTTACCGTATTTGCTATGGAGAAGAAGGTGAAAAATGTAACCATTAAAATAAAACAAGACAAGGCCTTTTCGGTGCAAGGAAATGCCTCTCAAAGTCTTTCTTTTGCGCAGCCCGACGAAAAAATGGCATACTTTAAACTAAAAGTATCCGATTTTAAAGGAATTGGAAAGGTAGTTGTTGAAGCTAGCGGTAATGGAGAGAAAGCCTCTTTTGAAATTCCTATAGATGTGGTAAATCCCAATCCGATAAGCAACAGTATTTCGGATCTTGTTTTAGACGCCAATGCAACGCAAAAAGTAAATTTAGAAACTTTTGGAGTAGGCGGAAGCAATACGGCTCAAATAGAGTTTTCTACATTGCCTCCGATGAATTTTAACGGACGCATGGAATACCTAATTAGGTACCCTCACGGTTGTGTAGAGCAGACTACTTCTGCAGCCTTTCCGCAGCTCTTTTTAACTGATGTTTTTGACCTTAGTAATACCAAAAAGAAAAACATACAGAACAATGTAGAACAGGCTATAAAACGTCTAGGAAGGTATCAATTGCCCAATGGAGGTTTTTCATATTGGTCTGGGCAAAACTATGCCAATGATTGGGGAAGTTCTTATGCGGGCCATTTCTTGCTAGAAGCGGAACAAAAAGGATATGTTTTACCTATAGGATTTAAGTCGTCTTGGATAGCCTATCAACAACAAGTGGCTAAGCAATGGCGTACAACAGGCCAAAATTCTGATTTAGCTCAAGCCTACCGCCTGTATACGCTTGCGTTTTCAGGTAATGCAGATATAGCGTCTATGAACCGATTAAGAGAAACAAGCTCCCTTTCTAATGAAGGCAAGTATAGACTTGCTGCAGCGTATAGTTTAGTGGGGCAGGCTAACGTAGCTACTGATTTATTACGCACTGCTCAACTAGATTTTGATGCTAATTCCCATTATCACACCTATGGTTCTGCAGCCAGAAATAGTGCTATGGCACTAGAGACCTATGTGCTGCTTAAAGATAAAAACAAAGCACAGCAATTGGCAAAAGCTTTAGCTAACCGACTTACTAGCCAGGATTGGATGAGTACTCAAAGTACTGCTTACAGTTTGCTAGCAATGGCCAAATTTGCTAAAATGGTTGGCGGCAAAGGAATTAACCTTAGCCTTACGGTAAATGGAAAAAGTGAGTCCGTAAAAACACAGAAAACACTAGCAGAACGAGGCTTACAAATTAAGAAAGGGAGTAATTCCATAACCCTTAAAAATAATTCTGGAAATACTTTGTTTGTGAGTATTGTAAATAGCGGTATTTTACCCGTTGGAGAAGAAAAAGAGGTACAGCGTAATTTAAGTGTGGGCTCGGTGTTTAAGAACCGAGA
>CAZWVO010000066.1:0-8100 GCA_964637535.1 uncultured Flavobacteriaceae bacterium | reverse complement strand
AGAAGCAAGCCTTAGGTTATGCAGTATCTGAAGTAAAAAGTGACGCCTTAGAGCCACGCGCCGAAGGGGACGTTCGTCGTATTTTAACTGGTAACGCTTCGGGGGTAAACATTACTGCTCAGAGTGGTCTTTCCGGTTCTGGTACAAGTATTATTATTCGTGGTTTAAGTACCTTTAGTGGTAGTAACCAACCCCTCTTTATAGTAGATGGTGTTCCCTTTGACAGTGGAACAAACGCTCAAGGAGATTTCGTTGATGGTAATAACGGTTCTAGTAGATTTTTAGATTTAGATCCTAACAACATTGAAAGCGTAAACGTACTTAAAGGTTTAGCAGCAGCTACCTTATATGGTACGGCTGGTAGAAACGGGGTGATTTTAATTACAACAAAAAATGGATCTTCGGCAGGTTCGGTGAAGAAAAATGAAATTACCGTAAGTAGTTCTCTTTTCTTTAACGAGATTGCTTCACTTCCAAATTATCAAGATCAATTCGGAAATGGTTTCGACCAAGCGTTCGGATGGTTCTTCAGTAACTGGGGACCAAGTTTTGATAGAGATGGTGTTGCAGGATTTGGTGGACAAGCTGCAATTGATGATGCTGGTACGCTGGCGCATCCATACTCAACATCTACCGCAGCTATTAGAGCTGCTTTCCCAGAACTAGCAGATGCTAGATATCCTTGGGTACCTTATGATAGTGTAGAGAATTTCTTTAGAACAGGTGTTGTTCAAAGTAACTCGGTTAACTTTAGAGGCTCTTCTGATGATGGAAAGATGTCATTCAATGCGAACTTTGGTCACTTAGACGATCAAGGGTTTACGCCAGGGAATAACTTACTTAGATATACTATAGGTCTAGGTGGTAGAGCAGTACTTTCTAATAAGTTTACTGTTTCTGGTACGATGAACTACTCTAGAACAGATTTTGTAACACCTCCAGTAGCTGCAAGTACAGGTAACAGTGTATTTGGTACAGGATCTTCAATTTTTGCAAACTTATTCTACACACCTCGTAGTGTAGATATTCAAGGGTTGCCTTTTGAAAGTCCAATTGATGGATCTAGTGTTTACTACAGACAAAACAATAGTATTCAGCATCCATTATGGACCGTTGCAAATGCAGTAAACCGTCAGGTTACGAATCGTGTTTTTGGTAATGCAGCGGTTGCTTATGACATTAATGATAACTTAAACCTTACCTATCGTTTTGGATTGGATGTATTTAGTGAAAACAATACCAATTCTCAGAATAAAGGTGGTGTAGGTGGTAGTGTAGCTACACAGAGTGGTGTTCTTCAAACGTGGAATAATACCAACACTATAAATGATCACAACCTTATTCTTTCTGGACAATACGAATTATCAGAAAAAGTTGGATTTAGCTTTAATGCTGGTGCCACTACACGTAGAGAGGTATTTGATCAAAATGGAGTTTCTAGTTCAGGGCAACAAGTATTTGGTGTATTAAGACACTTTAACTTTGCCTTACAGGATGAGATTCAATTCCTGCAGGAAAGAAACATTGCCGGATTGTACGGTCAATTGGATTTTGATTATGACAGAATGATTTACCTAACGCTTTCTGGAAGAAATGACTGGGTATCTAACTTAGCACAGGCGAACAGATCAATTTTCTATCCAAGTGCTAGTGTTTCTTTAATCCCAACAAAGTTAATTGATGGTTTAAAAAGTGAAAATGGTGTAAATTACCTAAAAGTAAGAGCAGGTTACGGTACTTCTGCTAACTTCCCAACAGGTTTCCCAGTTGCGGCTACTTTAAACCTAGACACTCAAGCCTTTCAAGACGACTCTGGTACAGATGTAGTTACCAACACGAGTGCTAATCGTTTAGGAAACCCGGACTTAGAACCAGAATTATTAGAGGAAATTGAAGTTGGTTTGGAAGGAAGATTTTTTAAGAATAGAATTTCTTTAGATGTATCGTATTATGACAGAACCACAGAAGATCTAATTATTGATAGACCTCTAGATCCTGCAACAGGTTTTACAACTACACAAACAAACATTGGAGAAATTAAGTCCTATGGTGTAGAAATTGACTTAGGAATAGAAGCTTTTAGAAGTGATGAAGAAGGTGGTTTTAGCTGGAATATTAATACCAACTGGACTACGGTTGAATCTGAAGTAACCGATTTAGGATTAGATACTGATTTAGTAGTGTACTCTGGATTTACTAACCTTGGTAACGCGGCTATCGTAGGAGAGCCATTAGGTACTATTGTAGGTAGTAGAATTCAAAGAGATGACAACGGGGAGTTCTTGGTAAATGCAGCTGGTTCATATGTAGAAGAACAGGGAACTTTTGTTATCGGTGATGCAAATCCAGATTGGCAGTTAAATGTTGGAAGTAACTTAAAGTGGAAAAACTTCAACTTTAACTTCCTTATGAATTATACACATGGTGGAGATATTTACAGTAGAACTACTTCCGTGTTGTTAGGTAGAGGTTTAACTACAGATACGGTAGACCGTTTAAATAGTTTTATTCTTCCAGGGGTAAATCCTGCTGGACAGCCTAACACTACGCAAATTAACAACTCTACCTTCTACTTCTCCAATGTATTGTTTGGACCAGATGAATTAGGGGTATGGGATGCTAGTACTGTACGATTACAGGAAGTATCCTTAGGATATACCTTACCAAACAAGTGGTTAGACAGAACACCTTTTGGATCTTTAAGTTTCACACTTTCTGGATTCAACTTATGGTATGAAGCCATCAACATTCCGTCTGGAACAAATTTTGATCCAAATGTTGCTGGTGTAGGTATTGGCAATGGTGCAGGTTTTGATTTCTTAAACGGACCTAGCTCTAGAAGATACGGACTAAGTGTAAAAGCAACATTCTAATTAAAAAAATTTTAATCATGAAAAGAATATTAAAATATTTGTCCGTTATCGCACTGGGAGCCATTTTGGTGAATTCCTGTGAAACGGTTGAATTGGATCTAACAGAGAATCCAAATGCATTAACGCCTACTCAGGCAGATCCTGATTTCTACCTTAATGCGGTTCAAGTAACCTTCGCACGAGTGGTTGAGTCTTTAGGAGAAACCGGGGCAGAGGTAACAAGAATTGAGAATATGTTTGGTAGGGATTATCAAAATAATTATTCTCCTAACAATTTTGACAATAACTGGGAACAGGCTTACCAAGAGGTAATTCAAAATATTCGCGATATGAATGTTTTGGCTGAGGAAGCAGGTTTAACTAGACATATTGCAATAGGTCAGTTTATAGAAGCGTATACCATTACCTTATTAGTAGACTTCTTTGGAGATGTACCTTACTCTGAAGCTATCATGGCTCAGAATAACTTTAACCCTTCTTTGGATAGTGGTGCTGATATTTATACAGCAGCACAGGCATTGCTAGATGAAGCCATCGCTAATTTTGGAACAGACGCCATTGCAAATCCTCAAATTGATTTCTATTATGGAAATGATGGAGATCAATGGATTAGAGCTTGTAATACGTTAAAAATGAGATTGTATATCAATACAGGAAATCTTAGTGGATTCAATAGTATCGTTGCTAGTGGAAACTACATTCAAGATTCTGCAGATGATTTACAATTTACTTGGGGTACCAATCAGGTTCAACCAGATACAAGACATCCAAATTATGCTCAGAACTATACAGATCAGGGTGGTGGTGATTATGCTTCTATTTGGTTAATGAATCTAATGGATACGACAAACGATCCAAGAATTCAGTATTATTTCTACAGACAGAGTGCTACTGTACCAGGATCTGATGGAGAAGCACCTAACGAGGAAACCTTAAGCTGTTCATTAACAGCAGCGCCGATGCAATATATTTCGGGTGGATTTCCTTTCTGTACCTTACCAAACGGGTACTGGGGTAGAAATCATGGAAATGACGAAGGTATTCCACCAGATGGATTACTTAGAACTGCTCCTGGTGTATATCCTGTAGCAGGTCGTTTTGATGATAGTCGTTTTGATGCTATTGCTTTAGGCGTAGGTGGTGGCGGTAGAGGTATAACTCCTATGCTTTTATCTTCATGGGTAGATTTCTGGCAAGCAGAAGCTGCTATGCTTGGAAACCCTGCGGCTGGAAAACCATTTATGTTAAATGGAATTACAAAATCTATTGAGAAGGTACAAACATTTGGATCTATAGATCCGGATGCTGATTTATCTACTGCTCCAATGGCAGCAGATGTTGATGCGTATGTTGCTTCTGTAGATGCTGCGTTTGACGCTGCAGATGATCTAGGAAAATGGAATCTTATGGCAGAACAGTTCTTTACAGCTGTAAAAGGTAATGGACATGATGCCTACAACTTCTATAGAAGACAAGGTTTTCCAACAGATATTGAGCCTTCTTTAGAACCAGATCCAGGATCTTTTATCAGATCTTTCTTCTACCCAGCAAATGCTGCAACGAATAATGCAAATATTGCGCAAAAGTCGGGAGTTACAGATCAAGTATTCTGGGATACTAACCCAGCATCGCCATCATTCCCAATAGGAAATTAATTTAAAACGAAAAACAATGAAAAAAATAAGTTTATATATTTTAGCAATAGCTTCTATGTTTTGCGGTATTTCTTGCGATAGCGATGATAAAATCGTAGAAGATGTTATTGATGGAATTACAAGCGGAGCTATACTTCGTACAAGATCCATTAATAGTGGTACTTTTAACCGATTTGACTTGGCTTCTGAGTTTTCAGTAACAGTAGAAGAGCAAGACACTCAAAATGGTGCTTTATTGTCTTCGGTAGACGTATTTATTTCCTTCCAAGATAATCAGGATGACGGAGTAGATAACAATAGAGCAGAATCTCTTTTAACCAACATTCCTGCTAGTGGATTTACTGTAGGGGAACGAGGATTACCTGTAACTACTTTTACTTCTACTTTGGCAGAAGCGTTAAGTGCAGCTGGTCTTGTAGCCGGTGAATTTGATGGAGGGGATACCTTTGTATTCCGTTTTGTAGTAAACCTAACAGATGGTACTACATGGACTACTACTGATGCAAATACTAACATTACAGGAGGATCCTTTTTTAGCTCTCCTTATCAGTACGCTGTTGGTGTTGCCTGTATTCCTGTTGCTCCAGTTATTGGAGACTATGTGTTGGATTTAGAGGATACCTACGGTGATGGATGGGACGGTGCTTTTCTTACCGTTACTATTGACGGTGTAGCTACAGATTTCACCATTGATGATGGTAGTACTGCTAATTTCACGGTAACGGTACCTCCGGGAACTACGGAATTAGTATTCTCATACACTCCAGGTAACTTTGAAGCAGAGCACATTTGGGAAATAATTGCTCCAAATGGTGATACTGCCGCGGCTGGTTCGCCTGGTCCTGGTGGAGATATTGTATTAAATATTTGTACGTAACCAACTAGTACGTACCAAATAATAAATTACGAAAAAGGCTATTCTAACGAATAGCCTTTTTTTATTTAAAAAAACGTATTTTAGGTTAAAATTTCATTTGCTATGAAAATTCTAAAAGCTTGTTTCTTCGCTTTTGTGTTTTTTGTATTGCTCTTTAATACGGGATGTAATAACGATGACAACACAACAGAACCAACGACCATGAGTGGCGGCGATGATGATCCTAATGTTGGAGGTGAAGATCCTCCTCCAGTAGATGGTAATGATCCAGAAACTGCTGGAACAATACAACTCTTTAATCCAAGTGCAGTAGCCGATAATTTTATTCTTGTAAATGATGCGGGTAACAATAGGGCATATATCATGGATAAGGAAGCAAAAATTTTACACGAATGGCCCCTAACCAATAACTTAGGTAATGATGCTTTTTTACTTCCTGATGGAAGATTACTAGCATCTTTAGAGACGGATGACCCAAAAATAACTCTTGGCGGACAAGGAGGTAAAATTCAATTTGTTGATGCTGATGGTACGGTATTATGGAATTTTGATTATTCGTCGGAAGAAAGTGAAACACATCACGATGTAGAACTTCTTCCAAATGGCAATGTATTAGCCATGGTGTGGGAGAAAAGAACCATGCAAGAGGCAGAAGCAGCAGGCTCAACCCTAGGTATTGATGTTTTCCCAGATGCGCTTATTGAAGTAAATCCAACTACGGATGAAATTGTATGGGAATGGCATGTTTGGGATCATATTATACAGGAGGCCGATGATACGAAAGCTAACTTTGGCGTTGTTGCAGATAATCCTCAATTAATAAATGTAAATTATGTCCCTAACGAAAGAGGTGATATTACTCATGGAAATGGCATTAGTTATGATGCATCTAAAGATCTAATTTATCTAAGCAGTAATTTTTTTCATGAGATATGGGTTATTGACCATTCTACTACCACCGCGGAGGCAGCTGCTAGCTCCGGAGGTAATTTTGATAAGGGAGGAGATCTTCTATATCGTTTTGGCAATCCTGAAGCCTATAACAATCCTGAAGGTACACGTCTATTTTTTAACAACCACTATCCAAACTTATTATCTGGAACTGATGCAGGAAAGGTTTTAGTGTTTGTAAATGGCGCAGGATTTGATCAATCTACCGTATATGAATTGGAATTACCTGCCTCTTTTAACTTATTACCCAATACCGATAATGAGCCAACAATAAGTTGGAGTTTTACCGATCCTGAGCTCTTCTCGGACAGGGTATCAGGTGCTGTACGCCTACCAAATGGAAATACAATGATTACTGAAGGGGACTTTGGTCTTTGGGAAGTAAGCCGTTCTGGGGAAGTGCTCTGGAAATTTGAAGGCCCTGGGTTCTACTGGCGAGCCTACCATTATGATAAAGACGCTCCAGAAATTAAAGCTCTTGGGCTTTAGCCAAAACTACATATAGTTATCTTCTAAGATATCTAAATAAATTAATACCAAAAACCGGCTAACTATAGTCGGTTTTTTTTATCTTGTTAGTAACTAACATAACATATTACACCATGAAATTATTTTTACAACTGCTTATCCTAAGTTTATTTATTTGTAGTGGTACCTACGCCCAAAATTTAGGTTCTGCTCCCGTTGGAGAAGCTGGTTTATTTGGCGCTGCGCAAGGTGGAAACCCTACCTTGAACTTAGTAATGATGGAAATACGCACTTCTGCAACCGCACAGTTTGGAGACGAAAAAATTCTAGGGTCTCCGTATCTTACTGAAAACTTTGTGATGAGTCAGGTATTTTATAATAAAGAAACAATAGGACAGTATTACGTTAGATATAACGCCCTAAATAGTGAAATTGAAATAAAGGAGACATTAGATGTTGAAGAGAAACCAAAACGTTTGCTCGCAGATAAAAATATTCGCATAAAATACCAAGGTAAAGAACTTAAGTTTACCACCTACATTACGAAGAAAGACGAAACTAAAAATGGGTATTTATCACTTCTAATGCCTGGAGAAAAATATCAATTATATCATAGATTAGCAGTAAAATACGCAGAAGGTAAGTCGGCGGCAAATTCTATGGTAAACCCAATTCCTAGTCGTTTTGCGCAATTTGTAGAATACTATTACAAAATAGATGGGATTGACAGAATTGATCAATTACCCATGAAAAAAGGAAAGTTTATAAAACTATTCCCCTCGGAGATAAAGGAAGATTTAAAATTATTTATGGAAGAAAACAAAAGTTCTCTAAGTGATGAAAAAGACTTAGTTAAAATCTTTGAATTTATTAACCAAAAAACAGCTGACAAATGAAAAAACTGGTAGTACTTGCCCTTTTGGCTCTTCTAAACTTCGCTTATGCCCATACTCAAGTTATAGATGCAAGTGACCCTGAAGTTGCAGCAGCACTTGGTAATCCGCAGGTGGAAGGTAGTCCCTTATCAAATGCCTTTCAAAGAAGAACCCCAATGATGGATAAAATGTTTAGAGATGTCAAAGATGATGGGGATTATGAATATTATTATGTAGGGGCAGAAGTTGGCTCGGCCTATGAGAATGAGACTTTTCTTGCTGGAAAAGTATTTTATAAAGACGATATGTTAGGCACCTTTTACTACAGACTTAATGCATTTTCTAATGAGATAGAAGTTAAAAAAACCTTGTTAGAAGAAGAAAAACACAAGGCCTTAGTA
>CAZWVO010000065.1:0-8138 GCA_964637535.1 uncultured Flavobacteriaceae bacterium | reverse complement strand
TCTTTGGCCCGGGCTCCGTAATATATGGTAGCGATGCTATTGGAGGTGTGATGAACTTTTTTACTAAGACACCTACGCTTTCTATGACAGATAGCCTTTCCTTCTCCGGCAATGCTAGTTACCGTTACGCGTCGGCTAATAATGAAAATACAGCGCATATAGATGTTAATTTTGGGTTGAAAAAATGGGCTTTTTTAACCAGTATTAGTTATAATGATTTTGACGATCAGAAAATGGGACGGAATGGCCCAGAGCGATATCTAAGAAATACCTTTGCAGCCACTAGAGACGGCCAAGATGTTTTGGTTACCAATGACAATCCATTAAAACAGGTTGGCTCTGGGTATAACCAAATAAACCTCATGCAAAAAGTTGCATTTAAGCCCAATAACAATTGGAATTATACCCTGGGTGCTTTTTATACCGCAACGTCAGATTATGGGCGTTACGATCGTTTAATACGCCCTAACGATGAAGGAGATGGTTTACGATCTGCAGAATGGTTTTATGGACCTCAAAAGTGGTTTATGAGTAATTTACAAGTGCAACACAAAGGGAAAGGAAAGTTTTATGACGGATTAAAAATTACTACAGCCTATCAACAATTCCAGGAAAGTAGAAATGATCGGGATTTTGGGGATGATATCCGTTTTACAACCGAAGAAAAAGTAGATGCCTTTTCTGCAAATGTAGATTTTGAAAATAAAAGAATAGGAGATCTTAGGTTATATTATGGAGGAGAATACGTGTTTAACCGAGTGAGTTCTGATGGTAGCCAGACCAATGTTTCTACTAGCATTAGCTCAGATGCTGCATCGAGATACCCCGATGGATCTTCTTGGCAAACCGTTGCAGGCTATATTAATGGAGAGTATAAAGCGAAACCTAATTTTACATGGCTGGGGGGACTTAGATACAGTCATGTGTGGATAGACGCGGTTTTTGATAAAACTTTTTTTCCTTTTCCTTTTGACAATGCTAACCTAAGTACAGGAGCATTAACCGGAAGTATTGGCATAAGTTGGTTTCCAAAGGCAGATATTCAGATCACGGCAAATGGATCTACCGGTTTTAGATCGCCAAATATTGACGACGTGGGTAAAATATTTGATTCCGAACCCGGTTCAGTAGTGGTTCCAAATCCTGATCTAGAGCCAGAGTATGCGTATAATGTGGAGCTAGGGGTGCAAAAGAATTTTTCGGATAAAGTAGTTCTTAAGGGGGCAACATTTTATACCTACCTAGTAGACGCTTTGGTTAGAAGAGATTTTGAATTTAATGGAGAAACAGAAATCCTATTTAATGGAGAACTAAGTAATGTACAAGCTATTCAGAATGCAGCAAAGGCATATGTATACGGAGTAGAGTTAGGGTTAGAAGCTTTTTTTACCAATCAGTTATCACTAGTATCTAATCTTACCATTACCGAAGGAATTGAAGAAGATGATGATGGCACCCAATCTTCTGGTAGGCATGTGGCGCCCACTTTTGGAGATGTACATATGATATGGCAGAATCAGAAACTGAAGGCCGACTTCTTTTTAAATTTTAATGGAGAAATAGCTTTTGATGATTTGGCCTTATCCGAAAGGAGTAAGGAGTTTTTATATGATCTTGATGAGGACGGAAATCCTTTTTCACCATCTTGGTATACACTAAATTTTAGATCGCAATACAATTTTTCTAATAACCTTAAGGCAACTTTAAGTCTGGAGAATATTACTAGTCAAAGATACAGGACGTATTCTTCTGGAATTGCCGCACCGGGAACTAATCTTATTTTAGGGTTAGGAGTTCGGTTTTAGAGGGGCTACAAATAAAAACCCCTGTTAAGGAATACTTAACAGGGGTTTTCTATATAGACAGGAAGATACAATTATTTTGTATTGTCCTTCACTTTTTCTTTAGCTTTGTCCATTGCATCAGTACCAGCCTCCTTGGCTTTGTCCATTGCATCAGTACCAGCTTCTTTGGCTTTGTCCATTGCGTCTGTACCAGCTTCTTTAGCTTTGTCCATTGCATCAGTTCCAGCCTCTTTAGCCTTGTCCATTGCATCAGTTCCAGCTTCTTTAGCTTTATCCATTGCTTCTTCACCAGCTTCCATTGCTTCTGTACCGGCTTCTTTAGCCTTGTCCATTGCCGCTTCACCAGCTTCTTTCATATCTTCACCAGCTTCTTCTAATGCTTCAGAACTTTCTTCAGCTGCTGTTTTTGCCTTGTCTGCTGCTTCTCTACAAGAAACAAAAGAAACACTAACGGCTAGCATTAAAATAGTACCTAAAATAAGTTTTTTCATCGTTTTAAATTTTTAGTGTGTAAATTATAGTTCTTGCAAATATACGGATTAGAATCGCCTTCGGATGTTATTTGAACATAATCTAATTTCAAATACTACACTATAAAAGATATTTCATAGGCTTATTACCCCATAAAATTCAATCTAAATGTATAATTTTGCAGACCTAAATAAAAAGCATAAGAAGCTGTTTATATGAAGTTTGTAGAATACAAAGGGTTAGATTTACCAAAAGTAGCGGAAGCGGTTTTGGAGTATTGGAAAGCCAATCGCATTTTTGAGAAAAGCATTACTTCCAGAGCAGGGAAAGACAGCTATGTATTTTATGAAGGGCCACCTTCTGCAAATGGGATGCCTGGTATTCACCATGTGATGGCGCGTACTATAAAAGATATTTTTCCACGGTATAAAACCATGAAAGGCTTTCAGGTAAAACGAAAAGCAGGTTGGGATACACATGGTTTGCCCATAGAACTTGGCGTAGAAAAAGAATTGGGAATTACCAAGGAAGATATTGGAAAAAAGATTTCTGTAGAAGCCTATAATGCCGCCTGTAAAAAAGCAGTTATGCGCTATACCGATGTATGGAATAGCATGACAGAAAAAGTAGGGTATTGGGTAGATATGGACGATCCCTACGTTACCTACAAATCGAAGTACATGGAATCTGTGTGGTGGTTACTAAAGCAGATCTATGACAAGGGATTATTGTACAAGGGTTATACTATTCAGCCCTATTCGCCCAAAGCAGGAACCGGATTAAGTTCGCATGAGCTTAACCAACCAGGTACTTATCAAGATGTTACAGATACTACGGTAACGGCGCAGTTTAGGGCAATAAAAGAAACCTTACCAGAAGCCCTTAAAAAAACAGCGCAGGATGTATATTTTTTAGCGTGGACTACTACCCCTTGGACACTACCTTCTAATACGGCATTAACTGTTGGGCCTAAGATTACGTATGTAAGTGTACAAACATTTAATCAGTATACCTTTGAACCAACCGTGGTAATCTTGGCGAAATCTTTAGTAGAAAAACAGTTTGCTAATAAATATGAGGCTGTTACGGCGCTAAGCGATTTGCAAGAGTATAGTTCGGGAGACAAAAAAATCCCGTATTTAATCCAAGAAGAATTTTTAGGGAAGGATTTGGTAGGCATTCGATATGAGCAATTAATAGCGTATACCCTACCCTATAAAAATCCTGAAAACGCCTTCAGAGTTATTTCAGGAGATTTTGTTACCACGGAAGATGGTACAGGTATTGTACATACAGCACCTACTTTTGGAGCAGATGATGCCTTGGTAGCCAAACAGGCTGTTCCAGAAATACCTCCAATGCTGATATTGGATGAAAACGGAAACCCGGTTCCTTTGGTAGATCTTCAAGGAAAGTTTAGACCAGAGTTAAAAGAATTTGGCGGCAAGTACGTAAAGAATGAATATTACGATGAAGGAGCTGCTCCAGAAAAGTCAGTAGATGTAGAAATTGCTATAAAATTAAAAGAAGAAAACAAAGCCTTTAAGGTAGAAAAGTACGTGCACAGTTATCCCAATTGTTGGCGTACAGATAAACCCGTGTTGTATTATCCGCTAGACTCTTGGTTTATTAAAGTAACGGATGTTAAAGATCGGATGTTTGGTTTAAACCAAACGATTAATTGGAAACCAAAAGCAACTGGAGAGGGGCGTTTTGGCAATTGGTTAGCCAATGCCAATGATTGGAACCTTTCTAGGTCTCGTTATTGGGGTATTCCATTACCCATTTGGCGTACAGAAGATGGAAAAGAAGAACGTATTATTGGTTCTGTAGCTGCGCTTAAAGAAGCCATGAAAGAAGCTGTAGAAGCTGGAGTACTTGCAGCAGATATCTTTGCCGATTTTGTTGTTGGAGATATGAGTGAAACCAATTATGAAAAGGTTGATTTACACAAAAATATAGTAGATCAGATTACGCTAGTATCGCCATCAGGGAAGCCAATGAAGCGGGAGAGTGATTTAATTGATGTTTGGTTTGATAGTGGCTCCATGCCGTATGCCCAATGGCATTATCCTTTTGAGAATAAAGAACTTATTGATAACAAACAGACTTTTCCAGCAGATTTTATTGCCGAAGGTGTAGACCAAACACGTGGTTGGTTTTATACCTTACATGCTATAGCTACAATGGTGTTTGATAGCGTAGCCTATAAAAATGTAGTCTCTAACGGACTAGTATTGGACAAGGAGGGGAAAAAAATGTCGAAACGACTAGGTAATGCGGCAGACCCTTTTGAAACTATGGATACGCATGGGGCGGATGCTACCAGATGGTATATGATATCTAACGCCAATCCTTGGGATAATCTGAAGTTTGATGTAGACGGTATTGTTGAGGTAAAGCGCAAGTTTTTTGGCACCTTATACAACACCTACTCCTTTTTTGCACTCTATGCTAACATTGATGAATTTAACTATTCCGAGGCAGATATTCCCTTAGAGGAACGACCCGAAATAGACCAATGGATTTTATCGGAACTTCATAGCTTAATACAGCAGGTAGATGCTGCTTATGCCGCTTATGAACCTACTAAGGCTACTAGAGCAATCTCGGAATATGTACAAGAAAACTTAAGCAATTGGTATGTACGCCTATGTAGAAGACGTTTTTGGAAAGGCGATTATCAACAGGATAAAATAGCTGCCTATCAAACGCTTTATACCTGTTTAGTAACAGTTGCAAAACTGGCAGCTCCGGTAGCACCTTTTTTTATGGATCGTTTATATAAAGATCTTACCGCTACCACAGGAAAGGATGTTTTTGATAGTGTGCACCTTTCGTATTTTCCAGAATTCAATAGTGCCTTAGTCAATACTTCCTTAGAAGATAAAATGCAGAAGGCGCAGACTATTACCTCCTTAGTCTTGTCTATCCGTCAAAAGGAAAAGATTAAGGTAAGGCAACCTTTGCAAAAAATAATGATTCCGGTTTTAGATGCGCAACAACGAAAAGAAATAGAAGCGGTACAAGACCTAATTAAGTCGGAAGTAAACGTAAAGGAGTTGCAATTGTTAGACGATGCTTCTGAGGTACTAGTAAAACAGATAAAGCCTAATTTTAAAATTTTAGGCCCGCGTTTTGGAAAAGATATGAAGTTGATAGCCAGGGCTGTAGCGGGATTTACGCAGGAAGATATCCAAAAAATTGAGCAGCAGGGCGAAATAATGCTCGAAATAGAAAATAAAAGTATTATTTTACAGTTGAAAGAGGTAGAGATTTCTTCTCAAGATATAGAAGGATGGTTGGTAGCTAACTCCGGTTCGTTAACCGTTGCCTTAGACATTACCATTAATGAGGAACTAAAAAAAGAAGGAATCGCAAGAGAATTGGTTAATAGAATTCAAAACCTTAGAAAAGAATCTGGTTTGGAAGTTACGGATCGGATTGATATTAAAATTTTAAAAGACGGTTTAGTAGAAAATGCAGTGGCTAATAATATAGCATATATTAAGGCGGAAACGCTTACGGCTGAACTTAATTTTGAAGAAACACTAGAACATGGCATAGCAATTGCCTTTGATGACGTAAATACTAAATTATTTATTCAAAAACATTAGAACATGGCTCAGGATTTAAAAGTTAGATATTCTGATAAGGACCTGGAAGAGTTTAAAGGACTTATAGAGGAAAAGATAGTAAAAGCACAGCATCACTTAGAACTGCTTAAAAGTTCGTATATGAATGATGGTAACAATGGTACAGATGATACATCGCCAACCTTTAAGGCCTTTGAAGAAGGCTCAGAAACAATGAGTAAAGAAGCAAATACGCAACTGGCTATACGACAAGAGAAATTTATAAGAGATTTAAAGAATGCGTTATTGCGTATTGAAAATAAAACTTACGGTGTTTGTAGAGTTACCGGAAAACTCATTAACAAAGAACGTTTAAAGCTAGTTCCGCATGCTACCCTAAGCATAGAAGCTAAGAACATGCAAAAATAGTTTAAAACGCCTTTACGGGCGTTTTTTTATACCCATTGCATATCTATATGATTCGTGCTGTTGCCTTTTTAATTGTATTGTCGCTTAACACAGTGAGTGCGCAAAAGTTGGTGAAGAAGTCTTTTGTTAATTCTGAAACCAATTTTATTCAAATAGCCACTAAAAACTGCTTTAAAGTAGAGACTACTACTGCGCTGTCCAATGAAATTATAGTAGAAGCAATAATAGACGGAGAGTATACCAAAGATTTACTGATTGCCATAGAACAAGAAGGAGCTACGATGATGGTGAGTGCCGATTTTCAACCGGGATTTGTACATCCAAATGATAAATTAAGTGCGCATAAAGTACTCTCTATTTCCTTAAAAATACAAGTTCCACAATACAAAAAAGTAAAGCTTTATGGAACAGCCAGTACTGTTATTGCCTCCGGAAAATACCAAGATTTACAGGTAATTCTTAGCGATGGGAAGTGCGTTCTAAATGCGGTATCAGAACGGGCAGTAGTCACTACACAAAGCGGAGATATTATTTTGCGCAGCAAGGCTGGAACTATAGAAGCATCTAGTAAATATGGTCTTGTAAAAAACGAGGGTATTCCAATAGGAGATTGGCTTTACACCTTAACGAGTACCACTGGAAATATTAGCATAAAAAAAACAGAATAATATGGCTATTTTTGCCCTATCAATTTAATGAAGAATGAATTTAAAGAAGTCGTTATTGCTTATTGCAGCAATATTATTGATAGATCAGATTACTAAAATATATGTAAAAACACACTTTGCATACCAAGAGAGTGTTGTAGTTTTTAGTTGGTTTAAAATTTTATTTATAGAGAATGAAGGTGCTGCCTGGGGTACTAAGCTAAGCGATATTTTTCCTGTGACGGATAGTACAGGGAAATTAATACTAACCGTTTTTAGAGTTATAGCCGTATTTGGTATTGGTTATTGGCTGTTTGATGCCGTTAGGAAAAAATTGTCCAAAACTTTAATTTTGGCAGTGTCGCTAATCTTTGCAGGAGCACTCGGAAATATCTTAGATTCTGTTTTCTACGGACTTATTTTTGATGAGAGCACAAGAGAACATGTCGCTACGCTGTTTGCAGACGAACCTTATGGCGCTTTATGTCATGGAAAAGTGGTGGATATGCTTCATTTTCCTTTTATAGAAAACAAAATGTGGCCTTCATGGGTGCCCTATTTTGGCGGTAAAACTTTTAGTTTTTTTGAGCCTGTTTTCAATATTGCAGATATGGCAATTAGCACAGGGGTAGGAATTCTTATTTTCTTTAATAAAAAAGCGTTTCCAAAAAACAAACCTCAAGAAGGGAGTATCGTAGAAGAAGCTAATGAAGGTATTTCCCAAGATTAACACAACAAGATATCACAACTTAAACAGGAGTTGAAAAGGAGTAAACTTGTTTTGGAGTCACCGCATAGTCTAATGGAATATCACTTTCTTGTACATCCGTTATTTGCGTTTCGGCTTCAAAGAAAGAAAGCCCTACCTTAATTACTTTAGCATTACATTGGGTTAAAAAGCGATCGTAAAAACCTTTGCCATAGCCTACCCTGTTTCCATGCCGGTCAAAGGCTAAAAGAGGTATAAAAACGACGTCTAATTGAGATACAGGTACAGTAATTCCACCAGTAGGCTCTGGAATATTCCACTTATTTTTTTTAAGTACTGTTTGATCAGTTAGTAAAAAATGCTCCAATGTGTGTGCTGTAATCACCTTTGGTAGCACTATATTTTTATCTTTTCCCTGTAAAATAGACAACACAGGTGAGGTGTCTACTTCCTTTTGTTCTAAAATCGATAAAAAAAGATGATAGTTGCTATGGCTCCATAT
>CAZWVO010000064.1:0-8144 GCA_964637535.1 uncultured Flavobacteriaceae bacterium | reverse complement strand
CAATTTATTGGCCTTATTTTTTTACTAGGCATAGTACAAGTAGCTACAAGTATTGTTACAGACTTTAAAATGACTCCGGAGCCGTTAGAGGCTGCAATAACGCCCAAAACCAAAATGCTTTGGTTTAGTTCTCCCTGCAACCCAAGTGTATCTGTATATAGCAAAGCAGAGCTAGAGGGACTTGCCCAGGATCTGAAAAAGTATCCCAATAACTATATTGTATCTGATGAAATTTATGAGCATATTAATTTTGTTGGAGGGCACGTAAGCATTGCAGGTATTGATGGGATGTATGACAGGACCATCACGGTAAATGGAGTTTCCAAAGCTTTTGCCATGACCGGATGGCGTATAGGATATATTGGTGCAGCAGATTGGATTGCAAAAGCATGTACCAAGTTTCAAGGACAAAATACAAGTGGCGCTAATGCCATTGCGCAAAGAGCTACTATAGCGGCCTTAGAAGCGCCAGTTAATGAAATACAGTTTATGATAGATGAGTTTCATAAACGAAGAGATATTATGCTTCAGCTTCTAGGAGAAATAGAAGGGTTTAACCTTAACGTACCTGAAGGAGCCTTCTATGTTTTTCCAGACATCTCATCTTTTTTTGGTAAAACTTTGCAGGGCGTTCAGATCAATAATGCATCTGACTTGGCTATGTATTTATTAGAACATGCTAATGTAGCAACAGTTACAGGAGAGGCCTTTGGAAACCCTAATTGCATTCGTATTTCTTATGCTGCTTCTGAAGAAGAACTCAGAGAAGCTGTTGACAGAATTAAAGCAGTATTGTAAACTTTTTTTACCCTAAAAAATTATGTTTAACCCCTTACTCCGGTATGGGGTTTTTACGTTGCACAAAACGGCATTACTAGGTACGTTTCCAGAAGTAGGGTGTTAGTAGAATAAGCACGGTAAAGAGTTCTAAACGACCCAAAAGCATTAGAAAACCACACCACCATTTACCGGCATTAGGTAGGCTATTAAAATTACTTAACGGATTAAGACTGCCCAAAGCAGGACCCACATTACCCAAAGAAGAAGCCGCACCACCTATAGCCGACTGAAAATCTAAGCCCATCATACCCAACACTAAAGAACCAATAATAAAGGTTAGCATATACAATACAAAAAAGGCAATGATATTATATACAATATGCTCGCTTACTGTTTTATCATTATACCGAACCGGAATTACCGCATTAGGATGCAAGGTTCGTTTAAATTCCAATAAACCATTTTTAATAATAAGGAGATGGCGCATTACTTTTATCCCCCCTGCAGTAGAACCTGCAGAACCTCCTAAAAACATTAGCCCAAAAAAGAATACGGTTAAAAAAGGTGCCCAGTTGGTAAAATCTGCAGTAACAAAACCTGTAGTAGTTACAATAGCAACAACCTGAAAAAGAGCATGTCGAAACGAACTTTCTCCTACTCCTAAAACCATAGGATGGTATTCAGAAACAGGCACATTAGCTTGCAAATACACAACAAGTGCTGCAATAATGGTAAAAACCACAATAAAAATGGTGTAAAACTTAAACTCTTCGTCCTTTATAATTTTCTGCACTTTTCCCTTAAACGCGAAATAACTAAGTACAAAATTGGTACCCGCCAAGAACATAAATAACATTACAATATACTGTATTAGCGGCTGATCATTCCAATATGCTAAACTTGCATTTTTGGTAGAAAAACCTCCTGTAGAGAGTGTAGCTAAAGCATGGTTTAAGGCATCAAAAACGGACATTCCCGCTAGGCTAAGTAAAATGGTTTCCGCTACGGTATACCCAAAGTAAATGAGCCATAAGCGCTTAGCTGTATCGGTTATCCTGGGATGTAACTTATCTGCATTTGGCCCCGGAGCTTCTGCAGCAAAGAGTTGCATTCCTCCTATTCCTAGCAAAGGGAGAATAGCAATAGCTAGAACAATGATACCCATTCCACCTATCCAATGGGTTAAACTACGCCAAAATAATATGCCTTCAGGCAAGGATTCAATATCATCCAAAATAGATGCCCCAGTGGTCGTATAACCAGAAATTGTCTCAAAAAAAGCGTTGGTAACACCTGGGATTGCTCCAGAAAACAAATAAGGTAATACGCCAGATACGGACATTACCAACCAACCCAAGGTAACTATAATATACCCTTCTTTACGCTTTACCACTTTTTCGTGTCCTCTTCCTCTAGTATAGAACATGGTTAAGGTACCTGCTAACATAGTTACAATTGCAGCCAGCGTAATATCCAAGGTAACTCCATCTTTATAAATACCACTTACAACAGCAGCAAGCACCATAAAAAAGCCATTGAATAACAACAGCAGTCCCATAAGATGAAAAATTATTTTAGCGTTAAGCCCCATGGTTATAGAAACAGCTTTTCTATTTTCTTTATCGCTCTCGGCAGGCAACAGACAACAACTCTATCGCCCTCCATAATGGTAAAATCTCCAAGAGCAATAAGCCCTTTCCCGTCTCGTATTACGCCTCCAATAGTGGCAGAGCGCGGAAAATCGAGCTCTCTTATCACACTTCCGTTAACTAGGGAAGTAGCCTTTACTACAAACTCAAGAATTTCTGCATTCAGATTATTTAAACGGGTCATGGCCACCACCTCCCCTTTTCTAATATATCTAAAAATATTATTTGCAGCTAGCAGTTTTTTATTAATAAGCGTATCTATTCCTATCGATTGCGAAAGCTGAAAATAATCCATATTCTCTACTAGCGCAATAGTCTTTTTAATATGTTTCGATTTGGCTACTAGACAAGACATTATATTTGTCTCAGAATTTCCGGTTACCGCAATAAAAGCGTCCATAGATTCTAAGTTTTCTTCCTCCAATAACTCTACGTTTCTTCCATCGCCATTAATGATTAAAGCATTGGAAAGGTCGTCTGCTAGTTCAAAAGCCTTTTCTTTATTTTTTTCGATCAGCTTTACATGAAATTTTTTAGCGCAAAGATCCCGAGCGGTCTTAAAACCTACTTTACTACCACCAAGAATCATTACATTCTTGATTTCTTTGCGTTCTTTTCCTGTTAGCTTGTATAGTTCATCTACCCCTTCACCAGAAGTAATAAAGTATACCTGATCGCCTTCTTTAAAAACGGTATCCCCTCTTGGAATTATGGTATATTGCGTACCCCTACGCTGAATAGCAATAGGCATAAAATGTAATTCTGGGAAAATTTTTGCAGCTTCCTTCACCATTTTACCCACAAAAGGTGCCGCTTTTGGCAATGAAACCCCAACCATTGTTAAAACGCCATCTTCAAACTCATAGGTATCATTAAATGCAGATTGATGTAGCAGTAGTTGTATTTCTGTAGCCGCTAGTTCTTCTGGAGAAATGAGCTCATCTATTCCCAATCTGGCAAAATCTATAGCTTCTCTATTGTCTATAAACTCTGTATTAGAAATACGAGCAATAGTTCGCTTACAACCCAGCTGCTTTGCCAACAAACAAAGTGTAAGGTTTGTAGTTTCTGAAGAGGTAACTCCGATAACCAAATCTGACTTACCTACCAATGCATCTTTAAGGACTGCTACAGAAGTAGCGTCCCCCTTTAGCACTCTAATATCTAAGTGCGTATCGGCATAACTTAGACTATCTTTATTACTATCAATTAGCGTAATGTCTTGCGACTCAAACGAAAGCAGTTTTGCTAAATGAAAGCCTACCTCACCGGCTCCGGCAATTATTATTTTCATCTAATAAAACTTGGTTCGACGAAAGTTATGTGTTTTTGGCGCTTTAGAAGCTACCCGTATATCGAGATTTGTTTCCCGGTTAAAAAGCGTACAGCTCATTTTAAGAAAAGTTTGCACTAATTTGCAGGCCAAAATTACAACAATTTATTTTGAATACTGTGTTTTTACCTGTGTAGATAACTAACAGTATATAGAAATATTGTGTATTGTATCAGGAACTTTAGCGGTCCAATTTAAATTCTATTCTAGTTGTCCAACTATCAAAAAACTAAAGTACTATCTTTGCCCAAAAATTGCCTAATGGCCAAAAAAGTAACGCCTTATAAAGATTCTGAATTGGGTAAAAAAGCTCAAGTAACGCAGATGTTTGATACGATCTCTGGAGAATATGATGGTCTTAATCGTGTAATTTCTTTTGGTATTGACGTAAAATGGAGAAAACGGGTAGTGCAACTTTTAACCAAAAAACAACCTAAAATTATTCTAGATATTGCGACCGGAACAGGAGATTTAGCCATAAACTTGGTGAAAACGGGCGCAGAAAAAATTGTTGGGCTAGATATTTCTCCTGGTATGCTGGCTGTTGGTCAAAAAAAAGTACGCGCTAAGGAATTAGAAAACACGGTAGAAATGGTTGTTGGCGACAGTGAAAACCTTCCCTTTAAGGATAATAGTTTTGATGCCATTACAGTTGCTTTTGGGGTACGTAACTTTGAAACCTTAGACAAGGGCCTCTCAGAAATATATCGCGTATTAAAACCCAGCGGCACCTTTGTTGTCCTAGAAACTTCTATGCCAACGAAAACTCCATATAAACAAGGGTATACCTTCTATACGAAGTATATATTACCAGGCATTGGAAAGCTTTTTTCCAAAGACCGATCAGCCTATGCATATTTATGCGAATCGGCTTCTGTTTTTCCATATGGTAAGGCGTTCAACAATATTTTAGCTAAAATAGGGTTTATAGCTATAGAGAATAAACCTCAAACTTTTGGGGTGGCTTCTATTTATGTAGCTACAAAGTAATATGAAAAGACTTTTTTTACTTTTAGTATGCTCAGGTGTACTATGCCATGCAGCCAATGCTCAGTTTAATGAGAATCCGGTACTCAATTTAGAGAGTTATGACAAACCCTTTCTTAATTGGGGCTATTTTCTTGGATTTAATCAATATGATTTTCAGTTCGAATACAAGGATGACATTGCAGATATTCTCGTAAATAAAACTGTTGGCTTTAATGTAGGCCTTATTGGAGAAATGCGTGTCAATGAATTTCTAGATGTGCGCTTTGAACCCGGACTGCATTACACACAGAGGGATTTAGGTTTTCCGGGGTTTGCTAATGAACAAGATGCCATACGCGAAGTACGCTCTACCTATATTAACTTTCCCTTACTATTAAAAGTAAGTACCAAACGCCTAGGGAATTGGAAACCTTTTCTCATTGGTGGTGCATCTACCTCGCTCAATTTAAGTGCGGAAGAAGACAGTTTAGATGATAATAGTAGTGGCACCTTTAGATTAAAAAAGAATACCTACTACTACGAAATGGGTTTTGGTATAGAGTTTTACACCCAATACTTTAAGTTTACGCCATCTATTAGAGGAGTATTTGCTTTAAATGATGAACTTGTACGAGATGAAGACCCAAATAGTCCATGGACAGGAAATATTGAAGCCCTGCGCACAAGAGGACTATTTATCAACTTTACTTTTGAGTAAATCGGTATTGTGCTAAGCATTTCGTATTGCTCCTAAAAGTAGTGCAGTAGCCATAGCCACATTTAAACTTTCTGCGGTTTTAGCTCCGTATTGCGGTATACTTATCTTTTTAGTGACCAATGGCACTATGGCATCAGAAATTCCATTGGCTTCATTCCCCAAAAGCAAAATCCCCTTTTTTGGTAATTGCTCCTTATATACTGAATTACCATCCATTATGGCGCCATAAATAGGTAATTGCGTCTGTTTTAAAAACTGAGATAAATCCGTATACACGGTATTTACCCTACTTATAGAACCCATAGAGGCCTGTAATACCTTGGGGTTATAGCAATCTACGGTTTTGTTAGCGCATACTAAATTTGGAATATCAAACCAATCGCACAGGCGTATAATGGTTCCTAAATTTCCGGGATCTCGTACTTCATCCAAAGCAACAATCCAGCCATCAGAAGTAGTACTTTCTTTTGCTTTTGGAATATAAAATACGCCTAACATTTTATTAGGAGATTGTAGTCCACTCATACGTTTTAAATCCGATTCGGAAACCAACTGAATAATTTTAGCATCTTCAACAATCAAATCCTCTTGCGTAGTATATACACCATAGGGTTTTAAATCGGATAAAAGCAACTCCTGTACAAGCTTAATTCCTTCCGCTACAAAAAGCCCATGTTCATTTCGGTACTTTTTTTGCTGTAAGCTTTTTATAAATTTTATTTGGTTTTTAACAACCATACAAATAGTGTATTTTTGAGCCCTATGAGGACCCTGTCTCGTTTAAAAAAAAACATAGCAAAAATAGGCTTATTATTGCTAGTTATTGCAATAACCTCATGTGATGCGTTAAAAAGAGTGGGGGATAACGAATTATTGTTAACCAAAAACAATGTTTACGCCAATAACGAGAAGGTAGTTAATGAAGATATTCAAAGCCTTATTGTACAAAAACCCAATAGCACCGTTTTAGGGTATCCTTTACGCCTAAACTTGTATAATTTAGCCAAAGTAAATCCAGACTCCTCTTTCCAAACCTGGCTATATAAAAAAGACAAAAGGAAGGAACGCTTAACAAACTTACTTTCCGAAAAACAAGTAGCGCGTTTAGGAGAATCTTTTATCGTAAAAGGCACTAGTGAATGGCTAAAAAAGATAGGAGAGCCTCCTACCATTATAGATTCTGCTAAAACAAACAAATCCTTACAGCGTTTAAGGGCCTATTATGTAGACCGAGGCTTTTTTAATAACGAAGTTACTTTTGAGATAGACAGTAGTAATAGGAAAAACAGGGCATCCGTAGCATACAACATCGCATTGGGAAAACCCTATATTCTAGATGCTGTCTCACATAAAATTTCTTCCCCTGTTATTGATTCTATTTTTCAATTGCATGCCTCCAAATCGCATATCGTATCTGGAAAACAATTCGATTTTTCAGATTTCAATAAAGAACGAGAGCGACTTACATTACTCTTTAGAGATTCTGGAGTTTATAATTTTCAGGAAAGTTCCATTGACTACAATGTAGATATTGATACGATTCAAGCCAACAATGATCAGCTAATGAATGTGCAGCTCAACATTGAAGATCTAAAGCGAAGAGGAGAAAATACGGTAAGCTCGGAGCCTTACAAGGTATATCGTTTTGACAAGGTAAATATTTATGCTGATTACAATTTTGATTCCGCCACAGACGTGCTTCAATCTGTAGAATACGACAACTACACCATTTATTACAAGGATAAGTTACGTTATAAACCCAAGGCATTAACTGATGCTGTTTTTATGGAAAAAGACAGTGTATATAGAGACATTGATAAGGTGAGAACCTATAGGCAAATTACCAACTTAAATACCTTTAGGTATCCCAATATTGATTTTGTGGAAGATAGTTTGCAAAACAAGTTAAATGCCAATATATACCTCTCTGCAAGAAAGAAGTTTTCCTTAGGTTTTAATTTTGATATCATCCATTCTAATATTCAAACTATTGGAACAGGTTTTGGAGCGTCTTTAATTACACGTAACATTTTTGGAGGTGCGGAAACCATGGGGTTGTCTGTTCGAGGTTCTTTTGGACTGCTTAGTGATGAAAGCCTTACCGATAAATTTTTTACTGAAATTGGAGGAGATATCAATCTTACCTTTCCGCGCATATGGTTTCCAATAAATACCAAAAATGTGATTCCCTATTACATGTTGCCACAAACCCAATTAACCATAGGAACCAGTTTTCAGAAAAACATAGGACTAGACAAACAGACTTTTAATACCATTCTAGGATATAACTGGACGCCATCGGACAATAAAAAACATAACATAGAACTCCTTAACCTGCAATTTGTGCGCAACTTAGATATTGACGATTTTTTTAGAGTATTTGGCACTACCTATACCAACTTAAATGATGTCGCCATATCGCTCTTTGAAAACGCTGCGGACCCTACCCAACTGCAACCGTTTTTTGACGAAGTAGTGAATGATCCCGAAGATTTGCGCTTAAGCATCCCTGAAGGGGCTAATAACTTTATTGAAGCCGTTACCAGCGGCACACTTGCTACAGAGGTCCCGGCGAGGTTTAAGAAGGTCGAAGTTATTAGGAACGTAAGAGAAGAACTAACGGAAAAAACCCCCTTTTTTCAAATAGTTATAACACTAAACAAGACCATAAAAACAGTAATAATGACAAAAAGTT
>CAZWVO010000063.1:0-8173 GCA_964637535.1 uncultured Flavobacteriaceae bacterium | reverse complement strand
GTTTTCCATTAATGGAAACACCTTCCTGCAGTGTAACTCCTGGATTGCTACTAACTAAGTTTAATGTTTTAATTCCTATGGACGACATAAAAGCAATTTAAACAGATTTTGCGGTGACTCCTTTAAAAGGGTCTTCATTAATTATTTCTTCTGGATTAACCAGTGGATTCAACTGGCTCTGTATATTCTCATCTTCTTCTTCAAAATTAGATGCTTGTGGAGCTCCTATTTGCCCGTTGGTCATAAATTCGACTACAGGGCTTCCTGCAATGGCACACACGCCTTTGCTTTCTTCTGTAAGGATCATTCCTCCATTACCCAATTCTACTTTTTCATAAAACTTATCCCATTTTATAATGCTTGGTACACAGGGTAAATAACTACTTCCAGAAGGTTGTAGTTTGCATTGCCCAAAGGTTCCAGCCTCAAAAGGGATTCCTAAATCCATTGTATTACCAACCAGCTTATCACCGCCACTACTATCATTAATGTAGTATTTTTTATGGCTAAGCACTTTAAGTTTATCTGGCACAAACCCCTGTTTACATTGACACATAGCGCCTTGACATACCAAAATCTTTTCGCTACTCATCCTTTTCCTTTTTCGATTGTTTGATAGGTACAATAACACTATCCTTTATAACCTTATCCCGCTCTGATAAGTAATAGGCTTGCAATTCAAAAGATCTTCCTTTCTTTTTAGGCAAATCAATGCTTCCTTTTGCTGTTAAGGAATGCAAGACTCGTGTATCTCTATGTAATTCAAATTTCGCCTGTATCTTACCTTTAGCTTTTTTGGATTGCCCTTTTCCTATAAATACAGGATCATCAAAAGCATTAATAAAGTCTTTTTCCGTTCTTTGGTCACTAAGTTCACCATCTTGAACAACGGTTATGGTATTGAAACGTGTATAGTTAGGCAATACCTTTTGGGTACTACTGTATAAAGCAGGTTTGCAAAACGGAATTATTGGCAATCGCATCTCAGTTTCTGCTATATTTTCGAGCATATTATAGCGTTCATATAGTGGTGCAAAAAAAAAGGGTAAAAAAAGATTCTGTTCTACAGCTCTTAAGTATTTGTTTTTATCATTAAGTGTTTCCCAAGCTTTTCCAAAGTACTTATCTACAATACCGCTATTGTACATTTCCCTTGTTCTTGCTTCTAAGGCCTTTAGTTTTTCTTTGGCCAACGATCGGCTTTTTACTACTCTTTTAGACCAATTTGTAGACACTTCAATTTGCATGGGATACATCACTTGTCCACATTCATATGCTAACTTTTCTGCTATTGTATCTGGTCTTTTCATATTTATGAAGACATTTCGTCGGTCAAATTGAAAAAGCCAACTCTTTTTGTCTTTATTTTTTCTTGCTAGCACTTCTAGTTCATATCTCAAGATTTGTTTTTCTTTACCTTCCTGATTAAACTCTATCGTAATACCGTAAACTCGCTTTAGATTATGCGGATTTAAACTTAAGGTATGATTGGGTTGAAATACTACAGGTTCTTCCAAGATAGTTCCCAATTAAAAAAGTTTCACTTTTTCATTGCTCTGAATGTCTACAGATTTCTCTGAAAATAGCGTCATATTTTTGGCGGTGCTATTAACGACTACCTCTTCTGCAATTTTTTCAGATACCTTAGATTGTTCTGTGCTACTTTCTTCTACAACTACATTTTTATTTTTCGCAATAATATTATGATTTTCTCCCGCAGATTCACTAATGCTTTTTCCAGCATCTTCGGTCACATTTTCAATGGCTTTTAATTCAATATTTTTTGCAGATAGCTGAATGGTTTCAACAGCATTTAGGGTAATATTATTATTAGCGTTAATCGTAATATCATTTTTTACAGTGTCTATAGTAAAAACATTTTCATTTTTATCTTTGATCGTAATAATTTCGCCCCCATCGGTGTCATTCAGTTCTATAATATGTCCGCTCCTCGTTTTAATGGCCTTTATATTATTATTGGCATCAGAAAAACTACTATTAGCTCCCTGGTTATAGCCTGCACTAAGCACATAAGGTCTTTCTGGATTATCACTTTCAAACCCAACCAAGACTTCTTCACCAATCTCAGGAATCATATAAAAACCTTTATCGGCCCCAGCATAAGGGGTAAGCATTTTAATCCATGGCGTAGAAGTACTCATTGGTTTCTGCCATGCAAACTGCACTTTTACTCGGCCAAGACCATCGGGGTCCGCATTATCTAAGATTATTCCGCGTTGCGCTTCGGCCTTCGGGACACTAAAAATATTACTGTAATGCGGGTGTTCTGTTCCTTCCGGAACTCCTTCAAAATCGTTATGATAATGCCCACTATGATCAAAGTGATGACTAATTTTTGTAATCATATAGGATCCATAAGGATGCTTCTTAGTAGGATCTGTAAAGTTCAACCCCTCAACAGCTAAACTGTCTCCCACCCGAAGTTGGGTAAGTTCAGATGTTCCAGAGGCAATAACCATACCGGCTGCTCCACTGAGGGTTGCTACCTTAGTGGCATAATCTACTCCTTGTTGTCCGCTATATTCATTTTGACTATGCACCCAATTGTAATTTCCTTTTTTCGCATAAAGACTATCAGAAGAGCCTTTTACAGTACTTAAATATGGGTGAGACCCTTGATTCTGATAGGCAGCAGAATCTGCCTTAAGCTCCTGGTTATTCATCCAATCATGTGCTTGTAGTCCAAAAGCTTGTTCTTTTAAATTGGCCGAAAGATTAAAAGCCTGTATGTCCTGTCCATGTATACCATGTACTTGTTTGTCACCAGAGCGTCCAATACATAGTTCACTTCCATTATCGTACATCCAAACGCCGTATCTCGAACACATACGTTGTAGAAAGCTAAAATCGCTTTCGTTGTATTGCACCGTATAGGGTAAACTAACATCTGTGCCATTACCTATGCTTGTCTTTAAAAGATCAGTAGCATGTTCTTTTAGGGTATCTGCAATTACTTGGTTAAACGAAGTTCCTTCTTCATAGCTAAAACATTGTACAGAACTTGAAAGTAAAATGCTAGGACTATATCCAGATAAGACCAACATTCCTGAAGCGCCATTACCCTTTTGCATATCTACAGATGTAATGACACCCTTGAATTCTAGGTCTCCACCATCTAAACCAATGGATATTTTTTTACCCACAAATTTGAGCGAGTTATCCATTAATGCTCCTTCATAGCCTTCAGTTGCATGTGTTGGAAATACCACCCTAAAAGCACTATGCACTCCTGTTCCTTGTTCAATGGTAACCCGATAACTCGATTTTGGTAAGAAAGCAGCTCCGTCAATAATTAGCGTAGTAGATACAATTTTGGACATAACAAATTCATTTAATCTATTAAATTAGTTACAAAAACAATAGGAAGCAAAAATTCCAAGATGATTTCGACAAATTGCGCTACAAGAAATTCTAAGGACGTATTTTATCCTGTATTTTGAAGTTTTGTCTAGTTTAGAATGACTGTTTTAAAAGTCATTTTCAATTATAGAATACGCGAAACGGAAGTACGTTTGCCGACTTGGTTTCTAAACCGATAAGCAATTCTTTTTTAAGGTGTTCCCAATCTTCATCGTTATAATCAGCGGCTTCCCCTTTAGCAATATAAATATCCGTTGTAGGCGTGTAACCTACACCTTCATCAGCACCCACCATTACGCCTTTTTTAATGGTTACATCAGAAATACTGTTCTTATAGATATGGAAGCAATGTTGCACAATATCTTGACGGGTAATAATTCTACCCTTAGATAATATATGCTCTCTGTAGGCATAAATTTTTTCACTTGGACTAGGTTCATTTTTACCCCCAGCAGAGCCCGTAATTAACGTCAGGGAGTTAGGAATAAAAGCGGTTCCGGAATACTGAAATAGTTTTACGTGCGGATGAATTTTATTTGCACGTTCTCCTGCTGTGGTCCAGTAGGTGGCAAAAACAATTTCATCTTTATTTTTTTCAATACTATTCTTATTAATGATAAGGTAGGGGACCTTATTTTTGGTAAAATCACGCAGTTCTATCTGCTGCTCTATTCGAGACACTATTTGCTTTAATTCTTTTACGTTGGCATTGATGAAATCATCATTCATTGCAGAAAATGCAACACTGTCTTCCTTGAGCAAATCTAGGGTGTAATTCAGCAATTCCGAAGCGTCTCTTTCATCAAAACGCGAGACGCCTCCATAACGAAGATAGGCCTGTGCCTTACCTTGATCCGATTTGTCTCTATTTTGAACGTAATACGTATTTCCAGTGTCTCCCGTAACATCCTGTACGTCATAAAAGAAATCAGCATCTACCTCTAAAGGTAAAATATTGAAGTAAGGTTGTAGCCTTCTATTGGTTTGATGCGGTTTTTTATTTAGAATAGGGAAACAATTGATATGACAGTGTAAGTGATCTAACATTTTTTCCGAAACCACACTAGAAAAAGAGATTTTAATCCAGATTAATTTGTCTTTAAAAACCTCTAAATGTTCTGGGGAAAGAAATTCGGCAAACTCTTCTGGAAATTTTTCTCCACTTTCTTTTACATCAATGTCACTATTTATCGTATGAAAATGACTTTCGTAAAATTGCTTTACATACGATTCGTAAAACTTTTGTTTGCTCTGAATGGACTCGTTAATATATGCGCTAAAATCGTGTGCTAGATCGTCGTTGTCATTATACCCTCTAGATACTTTTAATTCTTTACCATTTACCGTCCATTTAGAAATTCCTATATGATGTGCTAACAGTTCTTTTTGAGAAAAATTAAGCAAATCAAAATAACATAAAAGCTGTTCTAAGGTTTTTAACTCTTTGTGCGCCTTAATACCAAGATATATGGAAGATGTATCAGGATTAGCTGTAAAATCATCTCTTGTATACAATGGATTAGCCCTGTGATTTTCATGAGTTACAATTTTGTCGGGATAGGCAACGTATTTTAATTCACAGTTGTTGAGTTTAAAATGTCCTGCAGGAGTAAAGAAAAAATCTTCAAAATCGTTTTTACCACGTTCTCTAAAAATGGGCATCCGTTTTCTATGAAAAAACTGGGTACGTTCATTAATGTCTAAATGCGCATCTGTAGGAAGGGCATGCATAATGGCATGCGCTGGTTTAGCTGCAACAGAAACTTCCGGAGTAAGCAAATCTACTAAGCGTTCAGTAATCCGTGTTCTACTGCTTTTTATGGTGTCGGAAATGCGCTCAAATTCATGGGCGCAGGCATCAAAAAGAATACTTACTATAGGGTCAAAAGAGTATTCAATTTCAATATCATCAACCCCCCAGGTTTCAGCTGCTCTTCGGATTAACCGATCCTTTATTTCGTCTTTGGTTAGTGGTTTCATAGGGTAGAAGGGGTTTATTTATACGATAATGGCGCCATAAAATAATCGCCGTTAAAACGATAGGGTTCATCGGTTTTGACAATGATTCCCGTAATAGTGATATTAAGATATTTTTTTAAACGCACCTTATTAGAATTTTCAGAGATATTTTCTCTTACATCAAGGTTAAGGTTAACATTAGATAATCGTTTTTCGTATTGATTAATCTGATTTTGTAAGGATCTTTTTATTTGCTCTTTAAGCACATTGGTGTTTACTAAAAGATCAAAGTCGGTTTCCCATATTTCGCTTCCAAATTCATCATCGTAGGTGTACTCTTCAAAATAAGTGGTTATTATGATACTGATAAACTGAGAAATAGATTCTTGCAGCGTCAATTTCTTTAATTCTTTCTGTTCAAAGAAGCGCTTAAAATCTAATGGAGCTTGATAATATGGTTTTGCCATGGAGTAGGTACTTATGATGTACTAACGTTAAAAGTAACCTCATTATTTTTCAAACGTACTTTTACAGTCTGCGGCGCCTTAATTTCACCAGAGATTAAGAGTTTGGATAGGGGTCGCTTTAGTTTATTACGTATTACAGCCTTTAGGGGTCTTACCCCGTAAGTGGGTGAAAAACCTTCTAATGAAAGATGATCTTTGGTTTTCTGATCAATCTCTAGCGTAATTCCAAGTCGTTCCGTTAACACCAATAATTCTTTCTTTAAATGCAGATTAAAGATTAAGGGTGCAATAGTTTTGGAAATTGGAGCAAAAGGCACAATTTCTGTAATACGTCCTAGAAATTCAGGCCTAAAATAACTCGACATAATTTCTAAAAGTTCATCGCTAGACGGTGTCTCTCCTTTATCTATAGCCTTGGCTATAAATTCTGAACCTATATTGGAAGTAAACAAGATTACGGCATTTGAAAAATCGCCTTCTTTTCCCAAACGATCGCTGAGCTTTCCTTCATCCAAAATTTGTAGAAAAACATCAAAAACAGATTGATGGGCTTTTTCAATTTCGTCAAAAAGAACAATAGAATACGGTTTTTGTCGAATCTTGTTCACTAGCATACCGCCTTCTTCATACCCAACATAACCTGGAGGAGCTCCATAAAGTAAGGCAGCTGAATGTTCTTCTTTGAATTCCGACATATCAAAACGAATGATAGCACTTTCATCGTTAAAAAGAAATTCGGCAAGCGATTTGGCTAATTCTGTTTTTCCTGTACCTGTTGGCCCAGAAAAGAAGAAAGATCCAATGGGTTGTCCTGCCTTAGATAAACCGGATCTAGATTCTATAATAGCCTCGGAAACCGTATTTACAGCATTATCTTGTCCTATTACGCGTTTCTTAAGGGTAACTTCCATTTCCATTAAGCGCTCGCGTTCCTGTGTTTGCACCTTACCTGCAGGGATTCCTGTAATATTAGAAACCATAGCAGCTAGATCTTCCTCAGCAATACCTTTAATTTCTTTTTCAGAATAGGTAGCTATGGTTTTTAGTAGTTTTTTGATATATGTAACCTTATCCTTATACGCTGGATACGCCAAGGCATCTTCAGTATCATATTTGCCCAAAACAATAGGACTTAATTTATTCCTTATGGCTAGATAAACCCAATCAATTTCTTGATTATTTTCTTCTTCTGAAACCTTTTTGGATGTCTTTTCAAGGATTTCCATCTTAGCTTCTAATTCCTCTAAATCTGTAGGAAGGGATTGTTTAGACACATTTGCTGCGGCCATGGTACGATCTACTAAGTCAATAGCCGAATCTGGAAGGCTTTTATCCTTTAAATACCGTTTAGCCAGTCTTATAGCCTCTTTGAGGGTGTTATCCGTAATTTCTAGTTGATGGTGAGCGGCATAACTTTGACCAACGCTTTTTAGAATTCTAAAGGCTAGATCTTCATTAGGCTCTTCTACCGTTACCGTTTCAAACCTACGATTTAATGCATCATCCTTAGCAATATCTTTTCTGTGATGATCTATTGAAGTAGCTCCAATAAGAATTACCTCACCCTTGTTTAATTCCGATTTTATTACGTTAAGAATACCCTGGCTAGCAGAAGCGTCTTGTAATAAGGCATGGAAATCATCGATAAATAAAATGGGTTTAGCCAATGTTTTAGCCGCATTAAAAATACTTTGTAAACGATCTTCCACTTCCCCTTTATAGGAGGCTCCAGAGAGGAGCGCAGCCACATCTACTTCCAAAAGGGTTGCTTCTTGTAGGGTGGCAACAATTCTATTTTGTTGTATTTCCGCAGCTAAGTTTTGGATGAGTACGGTTTTTCCAACTCCAGAATCTCCGAGTACAAGAACATTGGGTTTGGATTTTCTGCTGAGAATTTCGGCAATTTTTTTGAGCTCTCTATCTCTGCTTACCACGTAGTCATAAGATCCGTTGGCGGCATCAATACTTAAATCGTTGGTGTATTTAGACAATACATCATTCTCGCCAATTACATTGTCTGTTGTAGTGCTGTTAGTTATTTTTTTCTTTCCACCGCCAGAAGCAGGTTTTAGTGCCTCTAAAAGTTGACTGTTCGTTACGGGCAGGGATTTCAATTGATCAAAAGTAAAGCCTACTCCAGGCGTAATAGCAGCAATAAAAATACAAAGCAAATCTACCTGCTCCTTGTCCAGCGGCGTTTGAATACTCTCTGCCTCTACAAGTATTGTTTTAGCAGCTTCATCAGCTTTAATTAGCGCATTTCGAACAGATCTTTTAGGATAAGTTTCCAAATGCACTTCGGCCCAATCTTCAATGAAATAAACGTCTACACCCAAATTATGAAGATAACGTAACAAACTTAAATC
>CAZWVO010000062.1:0-8233 GCA_964637535.1 uncultured Flavobacteriaceae bacterium | reverse complement strand
CAGTAATAAAGGCTTTTGTTGGAGATAAAGCTAAAAAAGATGTAAAGGAACTTCAGCCTTTGATAGACAGTGTGCATGCTGCAGAAGAAGCCCTTAAAAGTCTTGATCATGATGGTTTACGTGCGAAGACTATAGCGTTTAAGGAAAAAATAAAAGAAGATAGTAAAGCGATCAACGATCAAATTGCGAAACTTCAAGAAGAGGTGAAGAACTCTCAGGATATTGACCGAAACGAAGATATTTATACCGAGATTGATAAATTACGGGAAGAAGAATATGAGGTAGTACAAAAAACCCTAAACCAAATACTTCCCGAAGCCTTTGCTGTGGTGCGCCAAACCGCGTATAGATTTGCTAATAATGAAACGCTAGAGGTTACCGCATCTGAATATGACAGATTACTTTCTGGCAGTAAAGATTATGTTACTTTAAATGGCGAAAAAGCTACTTGGAAAAATTCATGGGATGCCGCTGGAAAAGAAGTAACCTGGGATATGGTGCATTACGATGTGCAACTTATTGGAGGTATTGCATTGCACCAGGGGAAAATTGCAGAAATGCAGACTGGAGAGGGAAAAACGCTTGTAGCTACCCTACCCATCTATTTAAATGCCTTAACGGGTTGGGGTACACACCTGGTAACCGTTAATGATTATCTGGCAAAACGAGATAGTGCTTGGATGGCTCCTATTTTTGAATTTCACGGAATGTCTGTAGATTGTATAGACAAACACAAACCCAATTCTGATGGAAGACGTGCTGCGTACAATGCAGATGTAACCTACGGAACCAATAATGAGTTTGGTTTTGATTATCTACGTGATAATATGGCCCACACTCCGGGAGATCTAGTGCAGCGCCCACATCACTTCTCTATTGTAGATGAAGTAGATTCTGTACTCGTAGATGATGCTCGTACGCCTTTAATTATATCTGGCCCTGTACCAGAAGGTGACCGTCATGAATTTAATGAACTAAAGCCTAATGTTGCAGAAATTGTTAGAATACAACGTCAATACCTTACCGGAGTACTTGCAGAGGCTAAAAAGTTAATAAAAGACGGAGATACCAAAGAAGGTGGTTTTCAGTTGCTTCGGGTACACCGTGGACTTCCTAAAAACAAGGCTTTAATTAAATTTTTAAGTGAAGAAGGAGTAAAACAGCTACTTCAAAAAACTGAAAATTATTATATGCAAGACAATAATCGGGAAATGCCAGTGGTAGATGCCGAACTATTGTTTGTAATTGATGAAAAAAACAACCAAATAGAACTCACCGATAAAGGAGTTGATCATATCTCAGGTGATAAAGACAAAGACTTCTTTGTAATGCCCGATATTGGAGGGGAGATTGCAAAAATTGAGGGTCAGAATCTTGAAATTGAAAAGGAAGCTGAGCTAAAAGAAGAACTTTTTAAAGACTTTGCTATAAAAAGTGAGCGTATTCATACCATGAGTCAGTTACTTAAAGCGTACACCTTATTTGAGCGCGATGTAGAGTATGTAGTGATGGATAATAAGGTAATGATTGTGGATGAACAAACTGGTCGTATTATGGATGGTAGACGCTATTCGGACGGTTTACACCAGGCCATAGAAGCGAAGGAAAATGTAAAGATTGAAGCTTTAACGCAAACTTTTGCTACGGTTACGCTGCAGAACTATTTTAGAATGTATAAAAAACTAGCAGGGATGACCGGAACTGCTATTACTGAAGCTGGGGAATTTTGGGAAATCTACAAACTAGATGTGATGGAAATCCCCACCAACAGACCTATTGCTAGAGACGACAGAAATGACCTGATCTACAAAACCAAGCGAGAAAAATACAATGCTATTATTGAGCAAGTAACGGAACTTTCTAAACAAGGAAGACCTACGCTTATTGGTACTACCTCTGTAGAAATTTCGGAATTACTATCGCGTATGCTTACTATTCGTAAGGTGCCGCATAATGTCTTAAATGCCAAATTGCATAAAAAAGAAGCCGATATTGTTGCCGATGCAGGGAATGCAGGTATTGTTACTATTGCCACCAACATGGCTGGTAGGGGTACCGATATTAAGCTTTCCGATGAAGTAAAAGCCGCTGGAGGTTTAGCTATTGTAGGTACAGAACGCCACGATTCTAGGCGAGTTGACCGACAGCTTAGGGGAAGGTCTGGACGTCAAGGAGATCCGGGTAGTTCACAATTCTATGTCTCATTAGAAGATAACCTCATGCGTTTATTTGGCTCCGATAGAGTAGCTAAAATGATGGACCGTATGGGCTTAGAAGATGGGGAAGTGATTCAGCATAGTATGATGACCAAATCTATTGAGCGTGCGCAAAAAAAGGTAGAAGAAAACAACTTTGGAATTCGAAAGCGTTTATTAGAATATGATGATGTGATGAATGCACAGCGTGAGGTAGTCTATAAAAGAAGACGTCATGCCTTGCAAGGAGAACGTCTTAAGGTAGATATTGCCAATATGATCTACGATACCAGTGAGGTTATTACGGACAGTAATAAAGGCGCTAGTGATTTTAAAAACTTTGAGTTTGAACTTATTAAATACTTCTCTATTACTGCTCCTGTGAGCGAAGCAGATTTTGGAAAGCTTAGCAGTCAAGAAATTACTGCTAAGGTCTATGCTGCCGCATATAAACATTACCAAGACAAAATGGAGCGAAGCGCAGCAGCTGCTTTTCCGGTAATAAAAAATGTTTACGAAGATCCGGCAAGTAAATTTGAGCGTATTGCGGTACCGTTTACAGATGGCATTAAAACCTTAAATGTAGTTACCAACCTAGAAGAAGCTTATAATAGTGACGGCAAACAATTGGTTACTGATTTTGAAAAAAATATTACGCTAGCCATTATAGATGATTCTTGGAAAACGCATCTTCGTAAAATGGATGAATTAAAACAATCTGTACAGCTTGCCGTTCACGAGCAAAAAGATCCTTTGCTTATATACAAGTTTGAGGCCTTTGAGCTTTTTAAAAGTATGATTGATAAGGTAAATAAAGAAGTAATATCATTCTTATTTAAAGGAGAATTACCTTCATCTAATACCAGTACTATACAAGGAGCCGAAACGGTGCGTAGACCTAAAGAAAACTTGCAAACTACTAAGGAAGAAATTCCAAATAGTGATGAACGTGCTGCACAAAGCAGGGCGATAGCTCAAAATCAGGGTGGACGACCAGCAGTTACAGAGACTATTGTTAGAGAAAAACCGAAAATTGGTAGAAACGAACGTGTAACCATCAAAAACGTAATGTCTGGAGAAAGCAAGACCCTAAAATACAAACAAGCAGAACCCCTTATTAATAAGGGCGAATGGGTCCTTATAGAAGACTAAATATATTCATAATCAACAATTTATAGGAAATGACTGTCAAATAAAGACAGTCATTTTTCGTTTATAAAGAAAACAAAAAAAGTTTTGCAACAATGGTGTGCTTTGTAAGATCATTGTTCTGAGCGTTCCAACACTGCATTTACAAAACGAAAAAGTAATGAAAACGTTACCCAGGATGTTAAATAGGCGTAATGATAAGACACGTTTGTTGTTGAAATTTAATTATGTCTCTTCTGTATTAAGTATACTTTTTGGTTTCCTTAATCAGGTATTTCTAGAAATTACGGTTGTCATACCGTATGTCTTTTACGCATATACCTTAATTAACCTTTTAAATGTTTTTGCGTTTAAAAAGCATCAGAACCTAACGACCATGGCCATAGTAACTTCGGTCTTATCATTGGTATGCTGTCTGGTAATAACGGCCTATAGCGGGGGTATAAACAGTCCCTTTATTTTTGTTTTGGGAATTATCGTTTTAGCAGGCTATGTGTCTACCCGGCTTTTTGGTAGAATTTATCTATATGCCATATTATTACTTATTGTGGGTATATATGCCACGGGAGTAACTAAATCTCCACTCATTACCAATGTTATTCCTACAAGCTCTCAGGATTTATTTAGTCTTTTTAGCATCTTGTTCTCAGTATATCTTTTAGGAGTCATCTTTGGGCGAAATCTACTTAAAACCCACCATCAATTGTATAAGTCAAAAGCGGAAATTGAACGGCGTATTCATGAAAAAGAAACGCTACTGCGCGAAGTACATCACCGGGTAAAAAACAACCTTCAAACCGTATCCAGTTTATTAAATCTGCAAGCAAAAAATACGCAAAGCGCAAAATATAAAGACTTAATAAAAGGTAGTCAAAACCGGGTAAACGCCATGGCAATGATTCATGAAATGTTATATATGAGGGATAACCTTTCTAAAATTGAATACAGTTCTTATGTAAAAGAGCTTGGAGAATTCCTAATTAAAACAATACGAAAATCTAAGGACAATATTAAGCTTAACATTGCTATCCCCGACATCCAGTTAGGAATAGATACCGCAATACCGCTAGGGCTTTTAATTAATGAGGCAATCACTAATTCGCTTAAGTACGCCTTTAAAGACGGGGCTAATGGGCTTATTAGTATCGCAATTAAACAAGAAGAAGGTAATAATTACACCTTATATGTAGGAGATAATGGCGTTGGGTTTACGGATAAGAACCTATCTGGGGAACCACAATCTTTGGGGCTGCGTCTAATTGGTAACCTAGCAAGACAAATGAAAGGGTCTATAGAAAAAGACGTTTCCAAGAAGGGAACACATTACATCATCAAATTTCAAGATATTGCCCATAGCTATTCTCCTGCAGCCGCGTAAAATACCTTGGGTTTGAAAATAATCTTATTTTTAATATCCTACTAACTCAAATTTTACGATTGTAAAATATTGATAAACAGATTGTTAAGCACTTAGGTGATTTGCAGAAATTTCTTATATTCCTTATCGTTTGTATTTAAGTCCATACTAGCATTGATTATAGGCTAAAACATAGTAGCTTTACATTAAGTTTTAAAAACTGTTATCTGGCAGGACCTTCTAAGAAATTAGGATACATTTGATTACATCGTGGAAACATATATCCGTAAGATGAAAAATAAGATAGTTGATCAAAACCGACTTAATGATAAAGTCAAGTTAGTACTTAGGGTAAACTACTATTCTTCTTTTTTCTCTCTCATTTTCTTTTTTCTATGCATTTTTTTATTGAAAGTAACGGTAGTTATCCCCTATATTTTTTTAGGATTTGGAATTCTGAATCTCATCAATACTATTACGCACCGCTATCATGGTAATCTAACCATTACCTATAACATTGTTTCCATAATGACCTTAACAGGCGCCACCGTAATTACGTTGTATAGCGGTGGTATTAATAGCCCTTTCATCTTTATTTTGGCGCTAATTGTATTTGCCGGCTATGTGACCACCCAAGTATATGGCAAAATATACCTAAACCTGAATTTATTGATTGTAGTACTTATCTATTCTCAGAGTGTTACCGACTTTAGCTTTGTTAGCAATGTGATTCCGGAGAAATCTAGGGACCTCTTTGCTTTTTTTAGCATCCTATTTTCGGTGTATTTGTTAGGAGGCGTATTTGGAAAAAATCTTTTAAAAGCACATCATAAACTGTATAAGAGCAAGGAAGAAATAGAGGAGCGTATCAAAGAAAAAGAAACGCTATTAAAAGAGGTGCATCATCGGGTGAAAAATAACTTACAAACCGTATCTAGTTTGCTAAGCTTGCAATCTAGAAGTATTGCCAATCCAGAGATAAAAACGCTCATTAAAAGTAGTCAGAACCGGGTTATTTCTATGGCAATGGTGCATGAAATGTTATATATGCGAAAGGACCTTTCTAAAATTGAGTATAAATCCTATGTAAAAGAGCTTACAGAGTATTTAGTCCGTTCTATTAAAGGACCCGATAGTAAGGTAACAGTAACTATTGATGTGGCTAATATTGCGCTGGGCATAGATACTGCCATTCCCTTAGGTTTACTCATTAATGAAGTGGTTACTAATGCACTCAAATATGGTATTATACACGACGAAGAAGGTGAAATTTATATCGCCTTAAATAAAGCAGAGGAAGAAGAAGTAGAATATGTTTTACGTATTGGAGATAACGGAATTGGTTTTTCTGATGAAATTAATTTTAAAAATACCCAATCACTAGGCTTAAAACTCATTCATAATTTGGCCCGCCAGCTTAAGGGAACTGTTACCAGAGATAGTGCTAAAAAAGGAACTAACTATATTCTTAAATTCAGAGAAATAGGACAACAGTTGCACCCAGTAGCTTCCTAATTTTATGAGGAACTTAAGACCCCTCATAGGAGTATTGCAACGCTATATATAGTTGTGTTATTATTACTATATTTAAGGTTGCTAATACTCAAAACCAATCGCATGTACAAAAAAGCACTCCTACTGCTGCTATTCTTTAGCAGTATCTTAGGATATAGTCAGGACTATTTCTTTAAAAAATTTCATCCTTATAATCCAGAAATTCCTTCTCCTGATACCTTTCTAGGATATGGCATTGGGGAACACCATACACGTCATGATAGAATTGTAGGGTACTTGGAAAAGCTTGCTGCAACTTCGGATAGGGCTACGCTCTTAGAATATGGAAAAACGCATGAAGGCAGAAGACTAGTCATGTTAACTATTACTAGTCCAGCAAACTTAGCCAATTTAGATGCCCTAAAACAACAGCACCTAGCGTTTACAGACCCTAGTAAAAATACTACCAACTATGAAGATGTACCCATTTTTATTAATCTAGCGTATAATGTTCATGGCAATGAACCATCCAGCTCCGAAGCCGCCCTTCTTACGGCCTATACCTTTGCGGCCTCCAATAACCCAGAGATTTTAAAATATCTTAAAAATGCGGTTATCTTTTTAGATCCAACGATTAATCCAGATGGACGAGATCGACATACCCAATGGGCTAATAGCTTTCAAGGCAAACCGTTAGTAGCAGATCCGCAAGATGCGGAACATAACGAAACCTGGCCTGGAGGAAGAACCAACCATTATTGGTTTGATTTAAATCGCGATTGGCTATTGGGCATTAATCCAGAGAGTAGAGGGAAACTAAATTGGTATCACAGTTGGTACCCTAATGTTGTGACAGACTTTCATGAGATGGGAAGCCAAAGCACCTATTTTTTTGAACCCATGAAAGCCAATGGTTCGCTAAATCCTATTATGCCTAAAGAAAACTATGAAGATCTCAATAACTTATTTGGCGAGTACTTTGCAAAAGCACTGGATAGCATAGGCTCTTTTTATTTTACGAAGGAAGTTTTTGACGGTACGTATCCAGGTTATGGCTCATCATATCCAGACCTGCAAGGAGGGCTGGGTTTACTTTTTGAACAAGCCAGTTCTAGAGGCCATAAACAAACTACAGCCTTTGGAGAAATCACCTTTCCTTTCACTATTAGAAACCAGTATACCTCCAGCATTACCACAGTTAAAGCTGCTGTAGAAAACAAAGGGTTCTTGCGTAAATACCAACAAAAATTCTTTAAAAGTGCCTTAAGTAAGGCCTCAAAAAGTAACATAAAAGGCTATGAGTTTGGAGACAACTATGATCAAACTAGAGTACGTGCTTTTATAGATAAATTATTACTGCATCGGATAGCCGTATACAAATCTGGGGAAAATCGTTATGTAGTTCCTACTAAACAACCTCAGTATCGCATGGTACAGACCATGTTTGAAACCTATAACAAATATAGAGATAGTGTATACTATGATGCCTCTGCCTGGTCTGTGGCTAACTTTTATAACATGACCTACAAACCGGTAAGCAGTTTAAACCTTGGAGAGCAACTAACCGAAAAACAGAATGGTTTACTTTGGAGTCCTCAAATAAAAAAATCGGCTTATGCCTATGTATTGGATTGGGACGACTATAACGCCCCCGCTGTTCTTTATCAATTGCAAAAAGAAGGCTTGGTCGTATCTTCCGCCTTTAAACCCTTTACGATTAATGGAAAAGAATTTAATTACGGTGCGTTAATTGTTCCTGTTTCCCTTCAAAAAAAGAGTGCCGACGAGGTATATGATATTATACAAAAGGCAACAAAAAATAGTGGTGTTCCCACCTTCGGACTTGCTTCTGGTTATAGTACAAAAGGGATAGATTTAGGTAGCAGGTATGTAACGCCAATAACTAAACCTAAAGCAGCCATGTTAGTAGGTAATGGAGTACGTTCTTACGAAGCTGGGGAAGTATGGCATTTGTTAGACACCAGAGTAGGTATGCCTATTAGCAAAATCCCGATGCGGAACTTTAACAGGGTAGATT
>CAZWVO010000061.1:0-8250 GCA_964637535.1 uncultured Flavobacteriaceae bacterium | reverse complement strand
AGTTGGTATAGTCCTTCTTGATTAACCGTTATGGAGGATTCGGTGGTATTTATGCTTGTTCCGTTTCTAGTCCATTCAAAAGTTTCTCCTGTTAGATCTGTTGTTGTGCTTATGATAATATCATCGGCGGAATTGCAGAATACATTACTAGTACTAGTAATGTTAATGGCTTGGGATGCAAGTTGAACAGGCAATTGGTTGGAAACAGGGTTGAAGGAATCTAAAGTGCCGATTAACATATAGTTTCCATTTTCTGCGTTGTTAACAAGACTTAAACTACTATTGGTTGCTGATGGTACGGTAACACCATCTTTTTCCCAAACATAGGTAAATTGTGATTGGAGTTGAGAAGTAACATCTGCCCTAGTTCCATCTGTCGCTACAGCGTTTATTGAAACTACTTCTAGTACTACAGAGGTGCTTTGACAGGCGCTATAAGGCTGTATATAGTCTATAGCTAACTCAAAAGAAGCAGGAGTTACGACAGTGGTTACTTCAGAATCCACGGTGGTAGCAGAACAGGCTCCTCCTGTCATAGATACACGTGCAAAATACACTCCGGCTTGGGTAACATTTAATGTACTGTTAGTTTCACCACTTATAGGTGCGCCATTCATGTACCATTGATAAGCAGCAGGAGCGGCTGTTGTAGTTACACTTAATGTAACGGGCTGGGTTGGGATTAGTACAATGTTAGCAGCGTTGTCTCTGGTAACTGTAAAATCTCCAGCATTTGTTATTGTTACAGCGGTAGAACGTTCTACACAAACACCTGCTCCGCTAATCTCTACTTGATAATCTCCTTCGAAACCAGGAATAGAGGCGTCTACGGTATAGATATGGTCATCTACTGTTGGTGAGGTAATGGCAGTGCCATCTTTATACCAAATATAAGTAAGACCTTGTCCCATTATATTGGCAATTAAATCTTCGTTATCTCCACTACATAGTGCTGTTCTAGTTGGAGGGTTAATTGCAACACCTAGGCTGCTTCCAAAGGTTACCTCAACAATATTAGAAAGTGTATTACCAGACCCAGAACATGATCCGTAGTCTACTTCAACACTATACATTCCGGCTTGGGTAACTTGTAATAGGTTACTTTTCTCGGTTAGTAGGGTGCCGCTTCTATACCAATTATACTGATAAGTATCAGCGTTAGGAATATTGAAAGGTTCTATGGTAAGTGGTGTGCCGTCACATACCTCTATTACACCTCCTGAAGGTATCGCGTTATCGCCTTGTCTTCCCATTAGAAGAGGGGTGTCGAAGTCAATAAAATACATGGCGTAACCTATAGATTCTGCTCCAGTAACTGCTGGGCTAGTTCCACGGACTCTCATTTTGTAATTTTCTCCTCGAGTATCTGTAGGCAGCGCGAAGTTGACGTTGAAATCAAAGTTGGTGTTTTGATCGTCTATTCTGGCGAGTTCTACAGGGCTAGAAAAGGAACCGTTAGCATCAGAGAGTTCTAATATGAATTCGTTGTCGGAGTTAACTAAAGGAAGTCCCCAAGTAATATTAACCCAAAAGTCGTTAAAGGAATCGGATGCACAAGCTCTTGGCCATGGAGAACTTCCTGCTGGCGGAGTTTGATTTGGAATTGGCACTGGCGCCTCAATAGTCTGCGCTTGTAGTGTAGCACTTCCCCATAATGCAAAAGCAATCAGGCAGAATGAAATTTTGTAAAATAGTCTTGGTCTCATAAGTAGGAGCAGTTTTGGGTGACTACAGGTTTTGTTTTTTTGTGAGGCAGCTGTTAGAGATTTCGCTCTAAGCTCGCATTAAGAGCACCGCCTAAATTTCATGGCTAAAGTATTATGGAACAAATATTGGTATTAATTATTACGCGCGGAACTTAATGTTGTGGCAGCAAATAAATATGTTGTGAAATGGCAGTTTTTGTATGGGGAGCACTTTTTATACCAATGAATCAGGTCATTTTTCCTACATTTGTGGTTCAAAAACAAGAACATGTCAGAAGCGCCTAAATCGCTAAATTTTATAGAACATATCGTAGAGGAAGACTTAGATAAGGGCTTTCCACAACGGCAATTACGATTTCGTTTTCCTCCAGAACCTAACGGCTTTTTACATATCGGGCATGCGAGCGCTATCTGCCTTAATTTTGGACTGGGTTTGCGTTATAATGCACCAGTTAATTTAAGGTTCGATGATACCAATCCGGCTAAGGAGGAAAAGGCGTATGTAGATGCAATCAAGAAAGATGTGGAATGGCTGGGCTACACTTGGGATACCGAATGTTATGCATCAGACTATTTTCAGCAACTTTATGATTGGGCTATTGTGCTTATAAAAGAAGGAAAAGCTTATGTAGATAGTCAGTCTTCAGAAGATATGGCAACGCAAAAGGGCACACCTACTTCGCCGGGAACTGCAAGTCCGTATAGAGATCGGTCGGTTGCGGAGAATTTGGAGCTCTTTGACGCTATGAAACAAGGCAGGTTTGGTGAAGGAACGCATGTATTGCGGGCTAAGATTGATATGAGTTCATCCAATATGCTTATGCGAGACCCCATAATGTACAGAGTGCTTCATAAAGCACACCACAGAACAAATACCGATTGGTGTATTTATCCTATGTATGATTGGACGCATGGAGAGAGTGACTATATAGAACAGGTGTCTCATTCATTTTGTACGCTAGAGTTTGCGATGCACAGAGAGTTATATGACTGGTTTTTAGATGAGGTACATGATGCCGCTAAAGTGCGCCCCAAACAACGTGAGTTTGCTCGTAGAAATTTGAGCCATACGGTGGTTAGTAAACGAAAATTACTGAAATTGGTTGAATCTGGAGTAGTTAGTGGATGGGACGATCCCCGCATGCCTACGATTAGCGGCTTGCGAAGAAGAGGCTATACCCCAGAGGCGATACGTAATTTTGCAGACACCATAGGAATTGCAAAAAGAGATAATGTAGTAGATGTATCATTGCTAGAATTTCATATTAGAGAGCACTTAAATAACATTGCTCCCAGGGTGATGGCCGTACTTAACCCGGTAAAACTACTAATAACCAACTATCCGGAAGACAAGGAAGAATGGCTTACTGCAGAAAATAATCCTGGAGATGATGCAGCTGGCTCTAGAGAAGTTCCGTTTTCTAGAGAGTTGTATATAGAGCACGAAGACTTTAGAGAGGAAGCCAATAGAAAGTTTTTTAGACTAAAATTGGGAGGTGAAGTACGTTTAAAGAATGGCTATATTATTAAAGCAGAGAGCTGTACAAAAGATACCGATGGGAATATTACAGAGATACAGTGCACCTATGATCCTAAAAGTAGAAGCGGAAGCGGAACAGAAGAAAGTTTGCGAAAGGTAAAGGGAACCTTGCATTGGGTGTCTGTTAAACACGCAATTGCTACTGAAGTGCGTTTATATGATAGATTGTTTACCCACGAAACGCCGGATGGAGATAAGGAAAAAGATTTTATGGATTTCGTAAATCCAGATTCACTACAGATTGTTACTGCTTTTGTAGAGCCAAGTCTGAAAGGGGTGAAAACGGAAGAGCGTTTTCAATTTCAGCGCTTGGGGTATTTTAGTGTTGACCCGGATTCTACCTCAGATAAATTAGTTTTTAATAGAACGGTTCCACTAAGAGATACTTGGGCAAAATTACAGCAAAAACCATGATATAGACAAAAGCTATACCTATTTTTATAACAATTGGTATTTTCTATATGAAACGACCTGTTTAAAGCGCTTTACAAGAAAGTATAAAAAAAAGGAAGGTCATTGCATGGTGCTAGACAAAAAGAGCGTTTAAACATGCTTAAAATAAGTTTTAAGGAATAAAAGATACAATTTGGTTTATTTACCAGGAAGAGGAATACTAATCAAATAATAGTAACAAAAAAACCCGTCATATATGACGGGTTTTTAATTTTTAAGAACTTACAACCTAAGACTGATCTTTTTTCTTAGTCGTTGTTTTTTTCATAGATTCGCCAATCATATTGCTTGCCGTAAAAGAAGCAACCATATTGTTTAACATATCGCTACCTGCTTGAGGCGAGTTAGGCAATAGAATTAAATTCGTATTGGTTTCTTCTCCTATGGACTGTAATGTATCGTAATGTTGTGTTACTACGATTAACGCGGAGGCTTCCTGAGAATTAATGCCCACCTTGTTAAGCACTTCTACAGATTCTTCTAAACCTCTTGCAATTTCTCTTCGTTGATCTGCAATACCTTGTCCTTGTAGACGCTTACTTTCTGCTTCGGCTTTTGCTTTTTCAACAATAAGAATACGAGCTGCATCACCTTCAAACTGGGCAGCAATTTTTTCACGTTCAGAAGCATTAATACGGTTCATAGCTTCTTTTACCTGCGCATCTGGATCAATATCTGTAACTAGTGTTTTAATAATGTCATATCCGTATTCTAACATGGCTTCTTGTAGTTCCGATTTTACCGCAATGGCTATGTCGTCTTTTTTTACAAAAACATCATCTAACTTCATTTTTGGGACCTCTGCTCTGACCACATCAAATACGTAAGATGTAATTTGGTCATGAGGATATTCTAATTTGTAAAAGGCCTCATAAACCTTACTTTTAATAACCACGTATTGAACGGATACTTTAAGTTTTACAAATACATCATCGAGGGTTTTAGTCTCCACGATAACATCCAATTGTTGAATTTTTAAACCAATACGCGCTGTAATACGATCTACCAATGGAATTTTCATTTGCAGTCCAGATTGACGGATGCTATGGAATTTTCCAAAGCGTTCAATGATGATCGCAGTTTGTTGTTTTACAATGAAGAAAGAAGAAAACAGTACTATTAGACCGAAAAAAATAATTGGTATAAAGAAATAATTACCCATGTTGATTAGATTTTAAGTTAATTTTTAGTTGAGGGACATCCGTTGAGGGTTACCATAATACTACTCGCCCCAAGAGCAGAAGAGGGAATTTACAAAACTCTCTACAATATCTGTAGTGTTTTTTCAAAGATTGTTACAAAAGGATATAATTTTGCTGAAAATAATAGTGCCGCATGATCAATTACAACAATAGAAAATTCAGAACGGTTCAAAACAGTAGTAATGGGGCAACATCCGCTGCCACTGTTTTTGAGTATAGCCAAGTTGGTAATGTCCTTACCGCAAGTTATAGTGGTGGGCAAATTCAACATGGTCATCTTTTGGGCCTAGTAGGTGAAGATGGAGAAATTAACATGCGGTATCATCAGATAAGCATAGATGGAAAATTGATGACTGGTCAATGTACCTCAATTCCGGAAGTTTTAGCTAATGGAAAAATTAGACTCTATGAATCCTGGAAATGGACGTCGGGAGATTTTTCTGCAGGAGAATCTGTGTTGGAAGAAGTGTAATATGAAGCGTCTACAGTGTCTCAACAGCAGTTTGTATTCGGCCGATGCTCTCCTGTTTTCCTAAAAGGCCCATAATATCAAAAATATGAGGACCCTTCATGTCGCCCACAATAGCTAAACGTAGCGGAGGCATAACTTTTCCAAAAGCGTGTTCTTCGCTGTTAATCCATGCTTTTACTACGGTTTCCACGGTAGGAGAGGAAAAATCCTTAATCCTTTCCAGAACCGTTATCAGTTGTTGCATTAGTTCAGCAGTACCCTCTTTCCATTGTTTACGACTTGCTTTTTCGGCATAGGATTTAGGGGTGACAAAGAAATAATCGCTAAGTTCCCAGAAGTCAGATACAAAGTTGGCACGTTCTTTTATTAAAGACACCACCCGTTCTATATAGGAACTGTCCGTAACGTTATTGCCAAGCAGATCCGTTTTTGCGATAAGTTCATTTTTAAAAAAGCGTGCTAAAGAAGCGTTGCTTTGTTGTTGTAAGTACTGGTGATTATACCACTGGGTTTTTTCAGGATCAAAACGGGCTCCAGATTTTAGAACACGTTGTAAACTAAACGCTTTCACTAATTCTTCTAAAGAAAACAATTCCTGTTCTGTACCCGGATTCCATCCTAACAACGCAAGAAAATTAACCACGGCTTCAGGAAAATATCCAGCCTCTTTATACCCAAGGGTATTGTTCCAAGCTAATGGAAAAATAGGAAATCCCCCTTTTTCACCATCACGCTTACTGAGTTTTCCCTTGCCAACGGGTTTCATGATTAGAGGAAGGTGAGCAAATTCTGGAGCTTCCCAACCAAAGGCGTCGTAAAGCTGTTGATGCAGTGCTAGCGAAGGCAACCATTCTTCGCCACGTATGACATGACTTATTTCCATTAAATGATCATCTACAATATTGGCCAGATGATAGGTAGGCATACCATCGCTTTTAAAAAGCACTTTGTCATCTAGAATGTTGGTGTCTATTTCTATGTTTCCTCGAATACTATCCGTCAATTGAAGTTTCTGATCCTGCGGAGTTTTAAATCGGATAACATAGGGTTCACCGGCCTTAAGTTTAGCTTGAACCGTTGCTTCATCTAAAGAAAGGGAATTTTCCAATTTTAAACGGTTGTGCCAATTGTAAATAAACGTTTTGCCTTTAGATTCATGGTCTTTTCTGTGTGCGCCTAGAGCTTCAGCAGTGTCAAATGCATAATACCCCTTTCCAGCGCTAATGAGTTCCTCGGCATATTGCTTATACAGATGCTTGCGTTCGCTCTGGCGGTAAGGGCCAAAACTACCTTCCTTCCCTGGGCCTTCATCAAAGGGAATTGTGCACCAATTAAGGGCGTCAATAATGTATTGCTCCGCCCCTTCTACGTAGCGGTTCTGATCCGTATCTTCTATTCGTAGAATGAAATCGCCCTTATGTTGTTTCGCAAAAAGGTAATTAAACAATGCGGTACGAACCCCTCCAATATGTAACGCTCCTGTAGGGCTAGGGGCAAAACGTACGCGAACTCTCTTACTCATGATAATTGCATTAGAAGCGCAAAGATAGGATTAAGGCCTTTAGCCCCAAAAGGAGGGCGGAAAAAAGTTAATTCTAAAGCGAAAAGGATAACTAATAGCGATAAAAATACTATTTCATTTCCTCTGGAACCCTAGGATTCATTATGTTAAACCACAATGGAGGCACAAAAGACATTACCATTGAGGTAGGGTAACCAAAAGGCATTTGAGGAGAAATATCATAATAATCCAAGACTTGATATTTTTTAGAGGACTTATAATGATGATCACTATGCCGGGTAAGCTCGTAAAGTACGATACGCCCCATAACGTGATTGCTATTCCAAGAATGTACTTCTCTTACTCGCTCATACCGGCCAGAAGGTAGTTTTTTACGCATGAGACCATAGTGTTCAATATAGTTTACCGTTTCTAAAAGTAGAAAACCAACAATGCCTGCCCCTAGCGCAAATAATAGCCCAAGTTTATCAAAGAACATCGTTATTAAAACAAGATACGCAAGTTGAAAAAGAGAATACCAAAGCATATCGTTGGTAAAGGAGAAAAAGCCTTTATTGGAAGTGGTTAACAAGCGTTGTTGCAGTTTCCAAGCACTAAAGTATTGTCGTGTTACAGAAGTAAACCAAAATGAATATAAAGACTGGTTATAACGAGCTGTTGCAGGGTCTTCGGCTGTTGCTGCCTGTGCATGATGTCCAAAATTGTGCTCAATGTAAAAGTGCATATAAAAAGAAGGCAGTAAAAGCAGTTTGCCTAGATGACGCTCCATTGTCTTTTGCCTGTGTCCTAGTTCATGGGCAACACTAATACCGTTTGTTCCCAATACAATACCTACAGAAAAAACAAGGCCTACAAGTTCATAGGTGGCGTATACAGTTGTGGTAATATCGAATAAAGTATAGCACAACAGTCCAAAGACTACGGGAACGTTAAGATATAGCATCCAATCAAAAAGCTTGCTTTTTTCTTTTTTTTCACGGGCTTCACCTTCATGGTTAGATGTATCATGAGGTAATAGAAGTTCTAAAATAGGAATTATGACAAAGGCATAAAAAGGCGTAAAATAACTCCAGTATCCCTTAAATAGGACGCTGATTATAGCAGCAAGAGGAAGACTCATGGCTGCCATATACTTTAAATCTTTCATAGTGCGTTAATTTGAAATTAATAAAAACCTAGCGTCAGTCCGACCATGAGAAACAGCTTTTTAACAAATTTTTGATGATGATTTCCAAGCTATCGGGTATCTTGGTCTTAAATATAATATAATTTGAATAGTTACCATAACATTTTAGATAAACTAGGCACGTTTACCAATAGGTATTATTCTAAGTTATTGGTCAAGGGGATATTAC
>CAZWVO010000060.1:0-8296 GCA_964637535.1 uncultured Flavobacteriaceae bacterium | reverse complement strand
CTAATAAGGTATCCTTTGCTGTTCCTTGAGTAACTCCAGGGCTATTAGGACTACCAAAAGTTACAGCACCGCTACCGGCTTGTATTAGGAACGAATCGGAATGCCCGTGATAACAGCCGGAAAATTTAATAATCTTATCCTTGCCGGTGTAACCCCTTGCCAAGCGAACTGCACTCATACAGGCTTCTGTACCACTATTTACAAAGCGTATCTGGTCTATATTTGGTGCCATAGCAATGGCTAGTTTAGCCAATTGCGTTTCTATTTCAGTTGGCATTCCAAAGGAAGTTCCTTTTTTGGCCTTTGCAACTACAGCATCTACTACTGGGGCAAATGCGTGACCTAAAATTAAGGGGCCCCAAGAAGCAATATAATCTATGAGTTTGTTGCCATCTTCATCATACAAATACGCCCCTTTGGCCTCTCTAACAAAAATGGGACTTCCCCCTACAGCCTTAAATGCCCTTACTGGAGAATTTACACCTCCCGGAATATAGCGTTGAGCTGTTTTAAACAACGCACTGCTTCTTTGATAAATCATTCTATTTATTGATTTTTTCGGACTTCACCTTTAATTTCTGCCCTATAGCGAGCTCAGTAGTTTTCATCCCATTCATTTCCATAATTTCTTCAACGGAAACAAAATATTTTCTGGAAATAGAGTACAGGGTATCTCCCTGTTCAACAATATGGATAGTATAGGTATACGTCTTAGGCTTAGACCGTACCGCATACCCTTTTTTTAATACTTCCGCATCATATTTATGTAGTTGATAACGCTCTATAAAACCAATAAGCTTTCCTGGATATTTTGGATCCGTGGCATACCCTGCTTTTTTTAGTCCTTTTGCCCAACGCTTATAATCGTCTTTTCTATATTCAAATAAAAAGGCGTAACGGGCTCTAGAAGACAAAAAAGTACTATGATCTCTAAAAGAGTACATGGGATGATTGTACTTTCTGAAACACTCTCCTTTCCTATCGTCATCATGATAAGTGGTTTGCCCTGTCCATCCTGTATGGCATTTTATTCCAAAATGGTTATTGCTTTTTAAGGTGAGTTCACTTCTTCCAAAACCGCTTTCTAAAATTCCTTGAGCCAGCGTAATACTCGCTGGAATACCATAGGCTTCCATTTCAAATTGCGCAATTTCCGAAAAAGTGTCAATATAATCTTGTATCGAAGTAATTGGAAACTTTACAAACTTTCCTGTATCCTCCGGCAAAGGATAGCCTTCTTTATTGGAAGTTTGGCTATCATTAGTACTAGGAGAAGTCACAATAGTTGGCCGCCCCGAAGTTTCTGTAGCTGGTTTAGTAGCAAGAGTTCTTTTTTTAGTACCGCAAGATGCAACTAGCAAACAGCTAAGCAAGAGTGTGCCAAAGTTTTTAAGTACATAAGGTGTTAGCAATTTAGTTTTCATATAGTAAGTAAGGGCAATTTTTTCTTTTTCAATTTTAAATTCATTCCAGAAATTCCTTGCAGGCCACCACTGTGAATAGCAAGAATCTTAGTTCCTTTTGGGAACCTATCTTTAGCCACCAAATCTAAAATTCCGTATAGCATTTTACCCGTATAAACAGGATCTAAAGGAATTTGAGTTTGCGCTTTAAATGCATTGATAAAGCCTACCAGTTCTTCATCTATTTTAGCATATCCACCAAAGGTATACTCCGTTTGTAAACGCCAATTGGTTCTGGTAGCAAATTTACGAATATCTTTTTTCAAAAAATCTCCCTTTAGGGCTGGAAACCCAATTATTTGCTGTTTTGGGTATGCCGCATTACTGATTCCTGCCAAGGTTCCTCCCGTGCCTACACAGCAACAAATTACGTTAAACGAAGCATCTACTACCGTAATGATTTCTTCACAACCCTTTACAGCAAGGGTATTAGTTCCTCCTTCTGGTAAGCGGTAAAAGCGCCCATATTTTTCTTCTAACTGGCTTAAAAAAGCAGCGTCATTCTTACTTTTATACTGTGCTCTAGAGACAAAATTGAAATGCATTCCATGACTACGAGCACGTTTTAAGGTTGGGTTTTCTTGCCAAGAATTTATAAGTTCCTCTCCCCTAATTACCCCAATAGTTTTTAGTTTATGTACATATCCAGCATAAGCGGTAGCAGCAATATGGTTCGAAAAAGCACCTCCATACGTAAGCAATTGATCAATTCCCTTATCCTTAGCAGCACGTATATTATACTTCAGTTTACGATATTTATTTCCAGAAATAAGTGGATGAATCTCATCTTCTCTTTTAAGATAGAGTGTAACTTCTTTCTGGGTTAAAATAGGGAGTACTACCTGCTGGTTTTCCGAATTCACGCTTCCGCTTTTTCAGCTTCAAAGATATTTAATAAAGCTTAGGGGTTTGCGTTTTTCCAAATAATCCATGCGCTTTTCATTAACATAAGCTTCTCTTTCAAAACTTATATTTTGATACGCTTTATAGGTGTCAAAGTAAATAATAGCGCGCACAAACCATTCCGTTAGATACCAGATATAGAAAGGGATAATAAGCAATTCTAGTTGTTGCTTTAAATGAATTTTCTCATGATTAATAAGTACCGCATCCTCTTTAAGCGAAGGGTTCTTAAGGATAATAAACGGCCAAAGCGATAGGCCTACATAATTCTTGTAAAAAAAATGTCTGAAGATTAGAATCATTGTTACTAGGGTAAACGCTCTGATATAAAGATAATTGTCAGCAGAGGTAAATAAACGACAAATAGGCAATAGTTATCGACAAAGTTACCACCATTCTTTAACCATTTGCACATAAAGATATACGGTTAAATTGCAACAAAAAGCCGTTTTTTAGTATGGAATGCCTTAATTTAGGGCTATGAAGGAGTTTATTCCATTAGAGGAGGGCGATTATTACCTGTCTGAGGAAGGATATAAAGTTTTTACAGCGCAATATCATCTAAAAAGAGGATACTGTTGTGAAAGTGGTTGCAGGCACTGCCCCTATGACTATAATCCTAAAACCAATCGAAATGGCGAATAATAAGAGTTTTTTCGGCATGGTTTTTGAGGCTATATTTTGGAAAATAAACCGTTTTTTAACTCAAAAAAGTTGCGCTATGAAACAATTCAAATTCTTAATGATTCCTGTACTAGCCCTAATGGCTTTAAGTTCATGTACCTCTGTGAAAGTAATATCAGATTATGATAGAGAGGCTAATTTTGGTGCATATAAAACCTATGCATTTTATAAAACGGGTATAGACAAAGCGCAGATTTCGGACTTGGATAAGAAAAGAATTTTAAAGGCTATTGAAAATGAAATGAGTTCTCGTGGCTTCGTTAAATCGCAAAATCCAGATGTTTTAGTAAGCATTTTTACCAAAGAGCGGGAGCAGGTTGATGTGTATTCAGGAGGAGGCTTTGGCGGTTTCGGAAGATTTGGATTTGGTTTCGGAAGAGGATTTGGCTTCTACAATCCTTGGTTATGGGGTGGCGGTTTTGGCCCTTACGGCAACACGGTAAGCACGCGTACGGAAGGTTCGTTATATATAGACCTAATTGATGCAAACAACAATCAATTGGTATGGCAAGGTAAAGGCGTAGGCGATTTAGGGAATATTAATAATATTGATAAGAAAGAACAGCGTATACGCGAATTTGTTTCTGAAATTCTTGAAGCGTATCCACCTGCTGCAGTAGCAGCCAATTAAGTTCTTTTGCACAAACAACATACAAAAAAAACCGCTTTAAAGGCGGTTTTTTTTATTGTATACTTTTAATACGCCATTAACTGTGCTATTGCTTCTTTTACTTTTTCCGTAGACGGAATCATAGTATGCTCTAGCACTGCATTCAAGGGAATAGCAGGCATATTCTCACTACCTATAGTACGTACTGGAGCATCCAAATACGAAAAACATGCTTCTTGTATCTTAGCTGCCAAGGCCCTTGCAAAACTATTATCTACAGGCTCTTCGGTAACTACTAAGCATTTTCCGGTTTTCTTTACAGAGTTTATAACGGTTTCCTCATCTAAAGGGTATAGCGTTCTCAGATCTACCACCTCAATTCTATCACGCATACCTTTAGCGGCGTTCATTGCCCAATGCACGCCCATACCATAACTCACAATAGTCATGGTTTCTTTGTCTTCCTGTTTCCAAATTTCTTGTAACACATTGGCTTTACCGAATGGTAAAACATAATCTTCTGACGGCTCAATAGAAGTAGCTCCCTTGGTACCTGGAACTTTACTCCAATACAATCCTTTGTGTTCTAAAATTACTACAGGGTTTGGATCGTAGTACGCCGCCTTCATTAATCCTTTTAAATCGGCACCATTACTTGGGTAGGCAATTTTAATACCTCTAATATTGGTAATAACACTTTCTACAGAAGAAGAATGATATGGCCCTCCACTTCCATAGGCTCCAATAGGCACCCTCAAAATCATTGAAACTGGCCATTTTCCATTAGACAAATAACAACTTCTACTCACTTCCGTAAACAATTGATTAAGCCCTGGCCATATATAGTCTGCAAACTGGACTTCTACAATAGGCTTTAAACCTACAGCACTCATCCCTACGGTAGACCCTACAATAAATGCTTCTTGTATGGGGGTATTAAATACACGGTCATCTCCAAACTTTTGGGCCAAGGTAGCTGCTTCTCTAAACACCCCTCCTAGCCGACCTCCTACGTCCTGACCATATAACAGGCATTCTTTATGCTTGCCCATTAACTCTTCAATAGCAAAAAGTGCACAATCTACCATGACCACCTTGTCTTCCCCCTTTGGCATGCGTTCTCCCCTTTCTTCCGTAATGGGTGTTGGCGCAAAACTATGTGTGAACAAATCTTCTGGCACGGGGTCTTCTGCTTCCAATGCACGCTTAAAATCAGCAGCTACCTTCGCAACCGCATCTGTTTCTATTTTCATTATAGCCGCTTCAGTACACCCTTTTTCAGACAACTGCTTTTTCAACACGGGATAGGGGTCTCTTGAACGCGCTTCCTCCAAATCGTCTCTATACCACTCCATTCGTACTCCTGAGGTATGATGATTTAACAAAGGAACTTTAGCATGAACCAAAAAAGGCCTGCGCTCTGCTCTAATAGTTGCTATGACCTTTTCAATAGCATTATAACTTTCAGTAAAATTGGCGCCATCAATGGAAATAGCCTCCAAACCATGAAAACCACTTGCGTATTCAAATGCATTTTGCGCTCTTGTTTCTGCCGCATTTGCAGAAATATCCCAGCCATTATCTTGAACAAGATATAAGATGGGTAGTTGCTTTAGCGCAGCCATTTGAAAGGCCTCGGCTATTTCTCCTTCCGTAACAGAGGCATCCCCTAGAGAACATACGGTAATAGGCTTCCTTTTCGTTTCTCCCAAAAATGTTTCTTCGGATATACCTTGTTTTTCCTTATACAACATTCCCATAGCTGTTCCGGTAGCAGGAATGGCCTGCATACCCGTTGCTGACGATTGATGTGGGATTTTTGGTTTGTCTACATCCCTTAAACTTGGGTGCGAATAATAGGTACGCCCCCCAGAAAATGGATCGTCTTTTTTAGCCAATAATTGCAACATTAGATCATAGGGTTCCAAATCAAAAGACAACAACATGGCATCGTCCCTATAGTACGGAAAAGCATAGTCTTGCGGTAGCAATTGCATCCCTAAAGCAACTTGCACCGCTTCATGTCCTCTAGAGGTCGCATGTACATACTTAGATACTTGCTTAAAATTGGTTTCATAAAGCGCTGTCATGGCCTTTGCCATGCACATGTTAAAAAAGCCCTTTTCCAGTATTTCTTGATTCATCTTTTATTTTCTTAAGGCCTTGACTATTTCAAAAAAAGGTTAAAGTTCCTCACTTAAATTAGTGCTAAGGTCTGCTTTTACCAACCAATTAAACTCATCTTCTAATTTTCCTGTTTTAATCCCGTTGAGGGTATCCATAACCATTTGACTTACAGGGTTGCTTTTCAAGACAGGAAGTGTTAGATCTTTATACCCTATTTCCTGAATCATAGCAATCCCTACGGCCGTTCCGGTGCCAAAAACTTCTTCCAAGGTTCCGTTTTCGGAGGCTTCTATAATCTCTTCAATACCTATTGGGCGTTCGGTGAGCTGGTACCCTCTGCTTCGTAAAAGTTCAATGACACTCATTCTGGTAATTCCATGCAGGATAGCTCCATCCAAGCTGGGCGTTATGAACGCTCCATTAATCTTGAAAAAAATGTTCATGGTACCCACTTCTTGTATGTAATTAAAATTGTTTGCGTCTAGCCATAGTACTTGATCATAGCCCTTAGATTTTGCAATCTCGGTAGGTTTAATTGCAGCTGCATAATTCCCTGCAGCCTTTGCTTCCCCGGTTCCACCATGCGCCGCCCTTATATATTTGGTTTCTGCATATAAACGTATGGGTTTGGTAAAGAAAGGTCCGGATGGGGAGGCTATAATAATAAACTTATAGTGGGTAGCGGCTCGCATACCAATAAAGGCTTCGTCTGCGTAAATAAACGGTCTTAAGTAAAGTGCACTTCCTTCTTCTTCTGGAATCCAAGCCTGTTCCAAGGCCACCAACTGTTTTAAGGCTTCTACAAATAACGCTTCCGGAAATTGAGGAATTCCCATCCTATCGGCGCTAAAATTAAGGCGTTCTGCATTCTTTTCTGGCCGAAACAAAACAGGGGTGCCTTTTGTATCTTTGGTAGCCTTCATTCCTTCAAAAATAGCTTGCCCATAATGCAATGCCATTGCAGCTGGATGCGTTGCAATGGGTACTAAAGGTTCTATTCTTGGATGTACCCACTGCCCTTCCTCAAAATCGCACACAAACATATGGTCTGTAAAAGTGGTACCCAATTGAATGTTATTAAAATCTAAAGCCGTTATCTTAGACGCCTTCGCTTTGGTTATAGGTATAGAATATGCCATAATATTAAAGAGTTCTGTTGGTATTAAATTGTTCTAAATAATCGGCTACTCTTCTTAAAAAAGAGCCGCCTAAATAGCCATCAACCACCCGATGGTCAAAAGATAAGGAGAGGTACATCATACTGCGTATTGCAATTTCATCTCCTTTAGCAGTGGTCAGTACTTCTGCGCGTTTCTTAATAATTCCTAAGGCTAAAATGGCCACTTCGGGCTGATTAATAATAGGGGTCCCCATTACACTCCCAAAGGTGCCCACATTGGAAATAGTAAAGGTGCCTCCTTTGATATCATCTCCGCTTAATTTATTTTCCCTGGCTTTGTGCGCCAGGGTATTTACTTCAGAAGCCAATTCTTTTAGCGTTTTTTGGTCTGCATTTTTAACTACAGGAACAATAAGGTTACCACTGGGTAAGGCGGTTGCCATACCAATATTAATAGCTTCTTTTACAATAATAGTATTCCCATCTATTGATACATTAATCATTGGAAAATCCTTTACAGCCTGGGCTACAGCCTCTATAAAAAGAGGGGTAAACGTGAGCTTCTCGCCATAGGTTTCCTGGAAGGCTTTTTTGTTTTCATTTCTCCATTGTACCAGCTCCGTTAAATCTGCTTCTACATAAGCGGTAACATGAGGTGATGTATGTTTGGAATACACCATATGATCTGCTATCATTTGGCGCATACGATCCATTTCTACAATTTTACCCTTGCCCTTATCTAAATTCAATTGCGGTATACGATAGGCAGTGGGGGCTTGTTGTATGGGCTGCGCAAACTTGTACGGGCGTCCATCCCGGATGTATTGAAAAAGATCACTTTTTCGCAGTCGTCCTTGATGACCCGTAGCCGGTATTCTAGCCAACTCCTCAAAACTAATATGATGCGTTTTTGCAATTTCGATAACCAATGGCGAAAAAAACAAATTATCATTTGCCAATGAATACGTAGTGGAGGCAGCTTGAATCATTTTTTTTCTCGGCTTTTTGGCTTCCTTTTTCGCAGTTTCGACTTGCAGACTAGGAACATCCGCCTTCTGTGTTCGTTTAGCAGTTTTAGTCACTTGTAGTCGTGCAAGTACTTCACCAACAGCAACAACCTCCTTGGCTTCAAACAAGATTTCCAAAACAGTGCCCGAAACCGGAGCAGGTACTTCATTATCCACTTTATCCGTAGCCACTTCCAGAATAATATCGCCCTCTTCAAAAGCATCTCCAGGTGCAACTAACCAATTTAAGATAGTTCCCTCTGTTATACTCTCGCCCATTTTAGGCATTTGCAATTCATATGTAGCTACTGGTTTACTCATTTGGATTTGCTATTGTGTCACATACAAAGCTAAACTTAAGTTTGTTTAAAAAGTACTATTA
>CAZWVO010000059.1:0-8343 GCA_964637535.1 uncultured Flavobacteriaceae bacterium | reverse complement strand
GTATTGCCTTGGCCATTATATGGGGTATTAATGTAAAGGAATTCACGGTTTTTATATCCTCCGTTTTGGCCATTTTAGGAGTTGGTTTTTTTGCGCAATGGTCTATTTTATCCAATCTAACGGCAAGCGTTATTTTGTTTTTTAGCCACCCCTTACGTTTGGGTGATAGAATACGAGTGCAGGATAAAGATTTTAACTGGACAGGAGTTGTAGAAGATATTAGTGGCTTTTATCTTTTTATGCGCACAGATGATGGAAGACGCGTTACCATTCCTACCAATTTAGTGATGCAAAAAGGAATTGAAATCCTAGAAGGCAATGCTGCGTAGTGGGCTCTGGGAAGTTACAAACTTTGCAGAGCGCATCTTTTTCTCTTTTCTGTACAACCGCACGAATTACAATACTGCCTACGACAGCTAAATCCGCGCTATCGGATACCCTCTTGCAACGATTCAAATCTAAGCTAAAGTAATTTGCAGTTTTGTAAAAAGGAATATTTCATCCCTTTTTCCTAATCTTTAGAATATTTTTTTAACTAATTGGTTGCCCCTATAATAACGTCTGCAATATTGCCAAAAGGCCAGGAAAGTTGCCTTCTATTGAACAGCGCAGAGCCTCCTGTTCCGTAATCGGTAAAATCGCCCATATCCCACCAAACCGGTACTAAGCCTCTTTCTGCTGCTGCATTGGCATAATAGGTGGCATGTTCCAAGCGGTCTTCTGTGTTGTTTTGGTTTCCAGAACTCCATTCTCCTAAAACAACGGCTTGACCATTAGCAATAAATTTTGCCACAACCCGATCTAATTCTGCATCCAACTCCGCCTTATCTGTTTCCGTTCCCCAAGTGGAATCTGTTCCTCCCAAGGTAAAAGAAAATGGAAAATAGGTATGTATAGATACAATAGTTCTTTCATCGTTATTGGGAATAATAAGATCGTCCATTGCTTCCGTAACCGTACTTGCAGCGTAGGGAGCAATCATTAAATGCCTAGCAATATTGTTTCCCCCTGTTGCTCTAATCGCATCTACGGATACCTGATGATATTGATTCACCACATCGCGACCTTCTGCAGTGCCTCCGGTCCATTCTTCCGGACTACCCTCATGTCTAGGCTCGTTTAAGGTCTCAAAAATGAGGAAATCACTATAGTTTTGAAAACGAGTTGCAATTTGGGTCCATACTTTAGCTAAGCGGTCCGAAACCTCACTTGCTTGGGCGTAGGTAGGGATAATCCAAGGGTCTTCATGATGTGTATTAAGAATAACATACATCCCATTTTCTCTTGCCCAATCTACCACCTGCTGTACCGTATCTAAATAAGTCGATTCTATTGTATAATCTGGTGCAGGCCCCATATGATAACTCCAGGTAACCGGAATTCTAATGGTTTTAAAGCCTCGAGCTGCAATGGCATCAATCATGGCTTCTGTGGGTAAGGGATTACCCCAAAATGTTTTATCCCTATCCTCTACATCTAGGCTATTCCCAAGGTTCCAACCGGTTCCCATTTCGGCAACCAATGCCATAGCACTTAAATTACGTATCGTACCATCATCGGATCCATTCTCAACTGCTTCTTCCTGTTCTTCTTCCTCCTGCTCTTCTTCTTGTTCCTCTTCCATTTGCTCTTCCGCTACCTCTTCATTTGGGTTTTCATTAGCTTCTTCGTTATCCTTTGAGCAGGCGGCAAGGACCATAAGGCATAAAATAAGTAGTAAGAATCTTTTCATTAGGTATCCATTTTAATCTAACCAGGGCTATACTGCAATATCAAATTGCCTATGACTATAACTCAGGGTATTAAAGTTAGCATTTCTTGTCTTTAAATTAAACGAATTTCTTAAAAACAAATTGCTGTACCATTGTTATTGCTTACTAAAGAAGGCCCAGATAGCGCGGATATTTTCTCTTTTCTTTACAATCGCACGGAAAACATTTCCGCGCTATCGGGTTGAACATGATACCCAGATAGCGCGGATCTACCTGTCGGCAGACAGGTAGATCTAGGTTTCGGTATGCACGGAAAACATTTCCGCGCTATCAAGTACCGAACTAAATTGCGTATATTCTGCCCGCATACCGCATAGCTATGGCTTCAAAAAAAGAACTTAAAAACAGCGCAGATGTATTTCTTTTGGTGACTACCTTCTACACCAAAATACGAGCGCATCAGGAATTAGGACCTATTTTTAACACCCTAATTACCGATTGGGAAACACATTTTAAAATTCTTACCTCCTTTTGGGAAAGTCAACTGTTTTTAAAACGAAACTATACCGGGAACCCCGTTAAGGTACATCAAGAAATGGATAGCGCTATGGAAAATACCATTACCATGAAACATTTTGGTTTGTGGTTAAACCTCTGGTTTGAAACCATAGATGCGTTGTTTGAAGGAGAAACCGCATGGATTGCTAAAAACAGAGCGCAAAAAATGAGTACCATGCTCTTCCTAAAAATATATGAACACCGAAATGCTACCTAGTAACGCTTCCTTAAACCGCCCATAAAGTTAATTAACAATATTTCTAGCTGCAATCTATACAGTGGACGTATCTTTGCAGCTTTAAATTTTATATACTGATGTCTAAAGCGGTTTTAATTTTGTTGTTATGTTGCTTTTTTTGTATTCCACTAACAGCTTATTCGCAGGTTGAAGTAACCGGAAAAATAACCGATAACAAAGGTACTCCTTTAGGAGGTGCTACCATTGTTTTATCTCCTTCTAATACCTATAGCACCTCTGCTATTGATGGTAGTTTTGAATTAAAAAATATTGCTCCAGGGGTGTACGAACTTACTGTTTCTTATATCGGTTTTAAAACCCATAGGGAAACCCTAAACGTGGAGCAAGAACCCCTTTCCATTTCCATAACACTAGTAGATGACCTTCTTAATCTCGATAACGTGGTAGTTACCGGTTCTTTTGATCCCAGAACCCAACTCAGCTCTAGTACGTCTATTAGCACCCTACAAACGCAAAAATTGCAGACGCTTGTGCCAAGGGGTACCGCAGAACTGCTTCAGAACATTGCTGGTACTTTTACAGATCCTTCTGCGGGTGAAGTTTTTACAAAAGTATACAGTAGAGGTATTTCTGCCTCTGCAGAAGATGATATTGGCTGGTATTATGTCTCTTTGCAAGAAGATGGACTACCCGTTAGTTTGGTACAACATTCCTATTACACCCCTGAAATTTTTCACAGAACAGACCTTACCACTATCAAGGTAGAAGCGGTACGGGGTGGTAGCGCTGCCATTACCGCGCTAAATGCCCCTGGCGGCATCTATAACTTTATTTCTGAGGGTGTAAGAGAAACCTTTGGAGGTACAGCACAACTACAAGGAGGACTGCAAGGCGAAAACAATCCCTATTACCGCGCCGATATTGTAGTTGGTGGCGCGCTAGGGAACAACTGGTTTTTTAACGCGGGCGGACATTACCGTTGGGATGATGGGGCCAGAAATACCAGTTTTACCTTTAGCAAAGGAGGGCAACTTAAAGCCAACATCATTAAAAAAAATAAAAAAGGTTATTTTAAATTATACACCAAATTGCTTAATGATTTTACAAACCGGTGGAATGGCGTAGCAGCAACCAACTGGGATAATCCTGAAGCGGCTTTTGGACAAGACTTTAATAGCACTTCATTACTAATGCCGGCATTTGATGGACGTATTCCGGATGGGCGAAACTTAAGTGAAGGCGTTACCAATAGTTTTGACCCTTCGCGTGGAGTGCATGCAGAAGATTACGCTTTTGGGGTTGATATTGCCCAAGAACTAGGCAACAATTGGTCGGTTAGAAATAATCTTAAATTTTCTTCCAAAGGAGCAGACTGGCAAACATCCATCAGTAATGCCTTTGTTTCTTTAAATAATCCCTTGGCGTATTTTATAAGCGGAGCCGAATTTCCTATTGGACAGGTAGTTTTTAGGGATGCGCAATCTGGATCTGAGGTGGCACGTATAGACAATAGTGGAATCTTAGCTGAAGAAGAAATACAATACCTCACCGATGGCCGGTTGCCTAATGATGGAATACAAGGTACCTCTACTTGGTATAAACAGAACGAGGCTAACGAATGGATAGATCAATTGCAGTTTCGCAAACAATGGGACAAGCATGATCTTAGCTTAGGTGCTGCAGCTGGGTTTTCTTCTACCTCAACATTTACACAAGGTAGTTTTGCCTTTGTAAGCTATGATCCAAATCCGAGGCTGTTGGAGGTTCGTTTAGAGAACCCTAACACCCCAGCTATTGCCTTGTCTGATGCTAATGGAGTAAGTAATTACGGCGGACTGTTTTATCTAAACGCCAGCGCTAACGTACGACAGCTAGCTCTTTTTGCCAATGATCGTTGGAAAATAACAGACGCTTTTTATGCCGATTTGGGGTTACGGGTAGAAACCATTAAACACAAAGGAAGTAAGGATCGTTTTGCGCCATTTAGCCAGGAAGGCGGTTTAGATGGAGATACTACCACTGCTTTTGACAACGGTATTTTGGCTCCAACGGGAGAACGAGACAATTTTGATTTTGATTATAGCTACCTGTCCTACTCTGCCGGGATTAACTATCAGCTGCAAAATAATGCGGCGGTATTTGGCAGGTTTTCGTTGGGAAATAAGGCTCCTGAGCTTAATTATTACTTTAATAACTTTTCTAATGTTCCTATTAATCAGGAAGGAGAAATTCAGAAAATACAGCAAGCAGAACTAGGAGTGAAGTGGAATGATCTTCAATTCTCCTTTACAGCAACCGCGTTTTGGAGTAGGTTAAGCGATATTGGAGTGACTAATTTTGAGTTTGATGCAGACACGAATAGCATTTTCTTCACCCCTGTACAATTTAATACCTCTAGAACCATTGGTTTGGAATGGGAAAGTTCTTTTAGTCCAGTGACTAATCTTAAATTTGAATTTAATGGTACGCTACAACAGGCCGAAGCAACCACTTGGACGGTATATGATGCGGCAGGGACAGTGCCTACAGATGATGATATCATAACTGATTTCTCTGGAAGAACAGTTCCCTTTAATCCAAATCTTATGTTTAATCTAGGAACGGAATACCGTAACACACAATTTATGGCCTTCCTTAGATGGCAATTTTTAGGGGAACGCGAAGGAAACATTGCCAATGCGTTTCAACTCCCTTCTTATAGTATTTTTAATGGAGGACTAGGATATCAAATAGATCAAAACTGGTCTGTAGACCTCTTGGTTACCAATTTATTTAACTCTGAAGGCCTTGCCAATTTCTTTGGGGCGAACAATTTTGGTGCAAATGCAAATGGAGTAACTACCGACTTTGTACAAGCTAATCCTGATGCTAGTTTTATTGTAGTACCCGTATTACCTAGAGGTACCTTAATTAAATTAAACTACACCTTCTAAAAGCGAACAACATAAAAAAGGCACCGGTATGTCCGATGCCTTTTTTTATATCATTTAGAATTAACTATTATCTATAGAGTGTAAAATGGCCTACGAATTGCGTATTCTCTGGATCATTTTGGTTTACTACATACCAATAATCTCCTGAAGGCAATTCATTTCCTTCGTATTTACCGTTCCAATTGGTAACCTGATCTAAGATGGCTACTACCCTTCCATAACGGTCGTATATCTTCACCTCAATATTTGGGAAGAACTCTCTATTACGTGGGAACCATTCGTCATTATTACCATCACCATCTGGGGTAAAGAAATTTGGAATTTCTATCATCCCGTCAAAATCAAATGGGAATACAAAAGTAGCTTCACATCCTCCTGCGTCTACAACTCTAACAGTAACCTCAGCATCTACATTTAAGATAAAGATATTGTTAGCGCCATTAGAGGTATCGTTAAAGAAGAACTCATAGCCTCCAAAACCACCTTCTGCTGTAGCTGTAATCTCATTAGGTCCTGTTTTTTCTGCGGTTACAATTAATGGATCAAAAGGATCTATTGTAAAATCTACCGTATTAGAACATCCATTCGCATGATACACAAATACTGTATAATCACTAGCAGGTAGATCTCCCCAAGTACGTTGGGTATCTGCCGCATTAAGGCGTTCTGTTTCTGTAGTTGGCGTTCCGTTGACATTATCTTGTAAATAGAATAACACATCTGGAAGCAAACTGTCATCTTGTAATTCTACGGTTACGGTGCTATTTGGGAAAATACCGTCACAACCATAGACTGGCTCAGCAGTAGCTGCCAATTCTACGCCAATTGGGATTTCTACAATAACATTGGTTTCACAACCGTTGGCATCTCTTATAAATACCACATAGGTTTCTCCGCCTAATAGATCTTCGAAAAGAAGGTCGTCGTTACGTACATAATCTGCATCGTCAGAAGAATTAAATGCGGTTTCATAATAGGTTACCCCACTTAACGCATCTACAAAAGGTGTTCCTCCGCTAACGCTAACTTGTGCCGTACCATCCGCAAAACCTAAACAGGTTTCTGGAGTACTTGTAAAAGAAGCATCGAGCTCCGTAGGTTCTATGATAAATATGGTTTCGGTTACAAAACATCCTTGCTCATCTTGAATAAGCACATCATACGGTCTTCCTGGTGCTGGTGCTCCTTCAAGATCTGTAAAGGTGTAGACTCCTGGAGTTGCCGGATCGTTAAAGAACTCATTAAAATTAGGTTCAATAGCAAATTGTAACAGCCCTTGTCCACCACTAGTGACTTCAATAGTAATACTACCGTCATCTTCACCAAAACATGAAATAGGCGTTGGTGTTGCTGTGAAAATAATTGGGTCTGGACGAAGAATCTCCTGAGGTGGTGTAACTGCGCCACAACTAAGACCACTTGTTACCGTAATGTAATACTCCGTACCATCAGCTATAGAACCAGGTTCTAAGCCTTCAAACGTACCATTATCATTTTGAACAGATATCACCTGGGCTGCAGGGTTAGGACTAAAAGGATCTGCACCTGGATCTCCTCTGAAAAGGGTGTATACATAGTTTCCTACTCCACCAGAAGCAAAAGATTCAATTCTTCCATCCAATTCCGAAGAACAGGTAATCTCATCCACATTGGTTACTACAATATCTACATTAACTGCATCTACCAAGGTAATTCCATTAGAAACTACCGGTTCACAAACGTTACCTACAGTCTTTTTACGTACTTCATATTGGTAGAAACCAACTGGAACTAAAGGTGAAAAGGTAGTAACTCCTGGTCCAAAATCGATATAAGGATCTCCTAGGTTTCCTCCTGCGCCAGGCGCTAATCTATATTCGTACTCAGCCCCAACCTCTGTATTGGTTACCGTTAATAATATACGACCATCTCCACCACAGCCTGGAGCCTCTGTTTGTACTAAAGTTGGAACAATTGTTGGAGGTGGAATTACCTGGTATGGCGTTGTTACCCCAATACAATCAAAGCTCGAAGATACTTCAATAGCGTACCATCCTGCGCTAATGTATCCTTCTCCCAGGGGTCCTGCAAAGGTAGGCGACGCTTGTAATCCACTACGCGAAATTTCATCGGTAATATCATTGCTTCCTAAGTATATGAGTTGATAAATGTATCCTGCTCCTGGGAAACCTCCAGCCGCACCAGCTGTTGCTGTAGTAGCGGTACCTGTAGTAGGATCAAAAGCTTCTAATACTGCATTATTTGCTCCCGGACATAATAAGCCTAGAGGTTCTCTAATTCCTACAGTTATAGGGGTAATTGGATCAAGTGTAATATCAAAACTATCTGTACATCCTTCTACATCTTCAATTTCTATACGGTAATCTCCACTACTGAGATCATCCCATTCATATGTAATTGAAAAGGCTGCTATTTCTGTAGGGTATGTACCAGAACCATCATCTAAGGTTAATCTATAATTGTAAGGGCTAGTATCCCATCCACCAGAACCGGTAGCTACAATTCTTCCTACATTATCGTTACAACTTACATTTCCTTCTTCTACAGCGTCCACATTTAATACTCCATTTGGAGCTCTAACAGTAGCCACATTACTTTCTGCAGGACATTGTGGATTTGCAATAGACTGTATCTCTACAATAAAATTACCTCCTGGTAGGCCACTAATTGTTTCCGGGTTGTCTGCGGTATCTAAAGAACCACTTGCAACTGCGGGTACTACCCTACTACCTGTATTATCGATAGCAAATACTTCATAATTGTAGGCTCCTATATAATCGGTAACTTCTATAGTAAGAGCGCCATTACTATCACCAAAACAAATTATAGGGTTCGCTTCACTAATTACTACCGTTGGAATAATTGGAGCATCTACCGTATATCTTGGTAATGGATAGGAACAACCTCCTGTAAGATCTTCTATGACAAATAAATAGTCTCC
>CAZWVO010000058.1:0-8505 GCA_964637535.1 uncultured Flavobacteriaceae bacterium | reverse complement strand
ATGCTAATACCGCGGGAACAGGCCTAATTTATGATAGTCTTTTAGAATGGCGTCAAGGACATGATATAGACTATCTTGTTGGGGGTAGCATAATGAAAATGAAAAGTGTCCAAATGATAACTGCTGCTAAGGAAGGTCTGAGTGCGTTTTTTAGTTGTAAGCAAGATAACGTAGCCTTAGTTCCCAACTTTTCTCTCGGCTTAAATATGCTTGCGGATAGTTTAGACCGCTCTAAAACAATTTTACTGTTAGAACAAGATTACCCTTCTGTAAACTGGCCTTTTGAAGACAGGGGTTTTAAAGTGCACTATGCTAAAGTAGCTGCAAATCTTGAAGACAATATTAAAGCGGCTTTAGAACGTACAAAGACCGATGTTCTTGCGCTTAGCGTGATACAATGGGTAAACGGAATTAAGATAGACTTAGCGTTCTTAAAAACGTTAAAAGAGGCCTACCCTAACTTGTTAATTATAGCCGATGGGACACAATTTTGTGGTACCGATGAGTTTAATTTTGAAGCTTCCGGGATAGATGTTCTAGGGGCTAGTGCATATAAGTGGATGCTCTCTGGCTACGGTAATGGCTTCTTGTTGTTTAAAGATTGGGCAAAGCAACATTTTAACATTAAAACTATTGGTTTTTATGCGGCCAACGGCGATAAAGAAAAAAGAGATCAAGTGCGTTTTACGAAACATTTTGAACCAGGGCATTTGGATACGCTTAATTTTGGAAGCCTTAAGTTCTCTATAGATTTTTTAAGTAGTATTGGAATACAGCGTATAGCTAATCAAAACCGGAAATTAGCTGCTAAAGCAAAATCTATTTTTGCGGCTATGGACTTGCTGGAAGATGCAGTTGTATCAAGAACAGTTCACAGTACAATTTTTAATATCAAGGGAGATAATATACGTTTTCAGAAATGTACAGAAGCAGATATTGTTTGTGCGCAACGGGGAGATGGAATCCGGTTTAGTTTTCACTTCTACAATACGGAAAACGATATAGATCGTATTGCAGAAGTGCTAAAAACAACGCTGTAAGAAATTATCTACTTTTAAAAATACCGCTTCTTTTTTTGTTGAGGTAAAGATATCGTAAGCACTATTTTAAGAAAATGACAAATATGATGTATAGTGTTGGAAATGAAGAAATTAATTCGTTATTTTAGGGTATCATTTTTTAAAATTAAGAAGTCATGGCAATCGCAAAACAGTATCTGAAAACAAAGCCAGTGTGCAAAGTAACTTTTACAGTACCCGCAGCTCATGCAAAAAACGTAGCTGTAGTAGGGGATTTTAATAATTGGAATACAACGGCACTTAAAAAGCTAAAGAACGGTACCTTTAAAGCAACCTTAGATCTTCCTAAAGAGGGTGCTTTTGAATTTAAATACATTATTGACGGCGAATACGTAAACGATGCAGCAGCTGATCGGTATCAGTGGAATGCGTATGCTGGGTCAGATAATGCCGTGTTAGAGCTATAATAAGTAAAGTAAGTTGCTTTAGGAGCGTTATTCCTCAATGCGTACACCTTTCCAGAAAGCAACCTTATCTTTAATGGTTCTAGCCAATTCACTTACCTCTGGGTAAAACCAAGCAGCGTCTGCATTTTCTTTACCATCTACAGTTATGGTGTAATAGGATGCAACCCCTTTCCATGGGCAAGTAGTATGGGTTTTACTTTCTTTAAAAAATTCTTTTTTAATACTTTCTGCGGGGAAATAATGGTTGTTTTCTATAACCACAGTGTCATTACTTTCTGCAATGACTATATTATTCCAAATAGCTTTCATAATGATAAGAGTTATGTGTTAGTAGATATTTTAAGGATAATTGAGCTTAAAAATTAACTTGTTCATTTAGTTTGTCGTTTTAAACACGTAATCCTTATAGCTTTTTTTGCTATCGCTGAATTCTGCTTCAATACGTAGGCCTGCTTTCTCTGCTAGCCAACCTACAATAGCATCGTCATATTTTTGAGAAATTTCGGTATGTATGGTTTCCCATGGCTTAAAAGAAACTTCTAAGGCTAACTTTGGAATGACTACTTGTTGGGCTTTTTTAGATACCAGATAACTTTTTGCGGTTCCTGTTTCAGGATCGTAGACCTCCCAATGTAAAAACTGATCTACGTCAAAATTTGCGCCAAGCTCACTATTCATTCGCACTAAAATATTTTTATTAAAAGCAGCCGTAATACCGGTTGGGTCATTATAGGCGTCTAAAATGGTTTGCGGATTTTTCTTTTGGTCAAAACCCATAAACAACAAATCTTGCGGTTGCATTAACTTGCTTAAGCCGGTTAAAAAAGTGATGGCCTTTGAGTGCAGTAAATTACCAATATTGGATCCTAAGAAGAGTATAACCTTTTTGGTGTCTTGTAGGGTGTTTAAGGTTTCTAGTGTCTCAAAATACGTGCCTTGTAATGGACGTACCGGAATAGCCGGTAATTCCTTACCAACGGCTTCTTTAAGAAGATCTAACACATTTTGACTAATATCTACAGGAGAATAGGTGAATGGAATGTTTTGAGCCGAAAGATGGCGTAATAAAATTTTAGTTTTTTTACCATCTCCTGCGCCTAATTCTATGAGGTTAAAAAGGGTATTGTCTTTTGCAAATAAAGTGGTTATTTGCTCCTTGTGTTCTTCTAAAATATCAAATTCTGCATTGGTTAAATAATACTCGGGCATTGCCATAATATCTTGAAAGAGTTTATCTCCTTTTTCATCGTAAAAAAACTTGGAAGATAAATGTTTCGGGAATGCAGTGAGACCTTCATAGACCTCCTTCATAAATAGGGTGTCAAAAGCCAAAGTTGTTTTTTCTTGCATAGGCTATAGGTCGTAATTATTTGGCTAACCTTAATCCGATAAATTGCCTTCTTAAATTAGGACGAAAAAAGCTGCTATATATGGGTTACAGATGTATTAGGATCTACGCCTATTAACCTAACAAGTGCGAAATTTATTGCATTTTAAAGGTGATTGGAATAGCAAATGGCACGCGTACCGGTTTTCCTCTTTGTTTTCCGGGAGTCATTTTAGGAAGTTTTGTAATTATTCGTCTGCCTTCTAATTCCAGCAGCGGATGGGATCCACGGGTTCTAATATGTACAATATCACCCTTTTTGTTAATGATAAAGATGATTGATACGCGCCCATCAATCTTAAGTGCCTGTGCTTCTTCAGGGTACCTAAAGTTTTTACGAATATGTTTTTGCACGCTCCGTTGGAAGCATATTTTACGACTACTCTCCGATTCCTCTTCGCAACCTGGAAATATAGGTCCATTTTCAATCACAGTAAAGGGCTCATCTGAGCGGTTTTTTTCTTCATCTTCTTCTTTTTCTACTTCCTTTCTAACCATAATATCAAGTACCCTAAACCGGGTGGTTTTAGCAGGACTAAACTTGGCGTATAATACAAATCCTGTTTGCACTAAGGTGTCTTTTAATTTTACCGGTTTAAGAGGAGGTAGTTTTTGAAGTACCTGTTCTAACTTTTCTTGAATTATACTGGCTTCAGCTCTATTAAAGTGTACTGTAGAATCTACCTTTCCTTCTTCATCTGTAAAGAACTTGAAATATACTTTTCCATTAAAATTTCTAGATAGTGAATCTTTGGGAAGATTAAAATTTTTGACAAAATGCTGTTCAAAATTAGCATTAAAACAAGCTTTTTTATTTTCAGGGTCTTTGGCGCTACAGCGCTCAAAATTGGCATAATCTTGAGCAACGGAAAAAGGCATATACGAGGTAATTTCTGGGCCATCAACGTCATTTTCCTGGGCGTTAACAGAAAGCACAGCTAAAAGAAACGTGTATATGGTTAGCGTAATGCTACATTTTATAAGCTTCATATTGGTGTTGGTTATTAAGCTAATATATTTTCTTAGACTGCAACAACACCCTTTATATGGGGATGCGGATCATAATTTTGCAAGCTAAAGTCGTCAAAGCTAAAGTCAAAAATATCAGTTATTTCGGGGTTAAGAAGCATCTTAGGCAAAGCTCTAGGTGCCCTGCTCAGTTGCAAGTTTACCTGCTCTAAATGATTGTTGTAGATATGCGCATCGCCAAAGGTGTGAATAAAATCGCCCGCTTCGTAGCCGCATACTTGCGCCATCATTAAGGTAAAAAGGGCATAGGAGGCAATGTTAAAGGGAACGCCTAAAAAGATATCCGCACTACGCTGATACAGTTGGCAAGACAATTTTCCGTTGGCTACGTAAAACTGAAAAAAAGCATGGCACGGCGGTAAGGCAGCTTTTCCCTGGGCTACATTTTCAGAAAATGATACGGCAGTATCTGGAAGTACGCTAGGATTCCAAGCAGACACTAACATTCTGCGACTGTTTGGGTTATTTTTTAGGGTATGTATAACCTCTTTTATTTGGTCTATTTCTTCACTGTTCCAATTGCGCCATTGATGCCCATATACGGGGCCTAAATCTCCATTTTCATCGGCCCATTCATTCCAGATACGAACACCATTTTCCTGTAGATAGGCAATATTTGTATCTCCTTTTAAAAACCATAGTAGCTCATGCACGATGGATTTTAAATGTAGCTTTTTTGTAGTAACCATAGGAAAACCTTCACTAAGGTCAAAGCGCATTTGATATCCAAAAACACTCATGGTTCCGGTACCGGTTCTGTCACCTTTTTGATTGCCGTTTTTTAGGACGTGCTCTAATAAATCGTGGTATTGTTTCATGCTTTAAAAAGGATCAATATTCTAAACCCCTAAAGTACATAAAGCAGGCGCATTATTTGAGAAGAGAAAGGAGGATTTTTTAAAAAACTTATTAACGAAATAGGTGCGAGTTATCCTAATATCATTCCGGCAATGGTAGCGGAAAGCAAGGAGGCTAGAGAGCCACCAATAACCGCTTTTAATCCAAATTCGGATAGCACTTTGCGCTGTCCTGGGGCTAGGGATCCAATACCACCGATTTGAATGCCAATAGAAGCAAAATTTGCAAAACCACAAAGCATATAAGTAGCCATAATTACAGATTTATTATAGGTAAAATGCGTTTCACTACTCATGTCTTTTAGAGTGGCAAGCTGGGTATAGCCCACAAATTCACTAGACGCTAGCTTTACACCTAACAGTTGCCCCATAAGCATAATATCTTCAGAAGCAACACCAATAAGCCACATTAACGGAGCAAATACAGTTCCTAAGATAGCCTCTAAAGAAAAGGCTTTATAAGGGGTGTTTGCGGCCATCCAGTCATTAAGCGCGGTGATATCGCCTACCCAACCAAAAATGCCGTTAAGCATAGCTATAAAAGCTACAAATACCAATAGCATAGCCCCTACGTTTACCGCTAGTTTTAAACCTTCTGTAGTACCATTGGCAATAGCGTCTAATAGGTTACTTCCAATTTTTTCGTGAGATACCTTTACTTCCGTGTTGATGGTTTCGGTCTGTGGATATAGCATTTTGGAAATGACAACAGCCCCTGGGGCAGCCATTACAGAGGCTGCTAACAAATGTTTGGCAAATTGTAATTTAAGCACCGGATCATTGCCTCCTAGAAAGCCAATATAAGCCGCCAAAACTCCTCCGGCAACAGTTGCCATTCCACCAATCATTACCAAAAGAATTTCCGATTTGGTCATTTTTTCCAGGTAGGCCTTTATCATTAAAGGGGCTTCGGTTTGTCCTAAAAAAATATTTCCAGCTACAGAAAGGCTTTCTGCCCCAGAAATCCCTAAAGATTTGCTAAGTAACCAAGCTAAGCCTTTTACTATTTTCTGGATAATTCCGAGATAAAACAAAACAGAAGTGAGCGCCGAGAAAAAGATAATAGTAGGTAGAATTTGGAAGGCAAAAATATACCCAATATTAGGATTGTCTAAATTCAAAAGATTCCCCAAAAGAAATCTACTTCCTGCAAGTGTAAAGTCTAAAATCTTAATAAACAACTGACCTACCGCTTCAAAACCAGCCTGTACAAAAGGAACTTTTAAAACGCCTATAGCAAGCAATAGTTGTATGCCTAGTCCAATACCAACGGTTTTCCAATTAATGGCTTTGCGGTTAGCGCTAAACAGGAATGCAATAAGAAGAAGCGCTAACATTCCTAAAACACCACGTCCTAAACTCTGAGCGCTAAAGCCTTCATTGGCTACTATTTCTGGTAATTCTTTTATTTCAGTAGTGTTAACTAAAGCAGTATCAACTGCTGTTTGTATACTGTCTTGTAGTGCGGGTTCTTGAGCAACGGACGAGGCAGAAAGTAGTACTGCAAACAGTAGAATCCATAGTCCGTTTTTCATAGTGTATGAGCGTTAGTTGCGCTTAGATATCTCGTCTCGTAGTTTGGCCGCTTTTTCGTAGTCTTCATTGGTTACCGCCTTTTCTAATTCCTTATTGAGTTCTTCTAAGGTGAGTTCTTGATAACCCGAATTTGAGGTAGAATCTATTTCTACGGTTTCTCCTTCTTGTAGAATTTCATCAACCATAATACTATCATCGCCTTCCTCTTTATCCTTGTCTTTAGAAGAGAACTTAAGAAAAATACCTGCCTTATCTAAAATGGTTTTATAGGTAAAAATAGGAGCACTAAAGCGTAAGGCAAGGGCAATAGCATCACTGGTTCTGGCATCTATAATTTCCTCAACCTTATCGCGTTCACATATGATACTAGAGTAAAATACACCGTCTACCAATTTGTGTATAATAACTTGTTTTACCACAATATCAAAACGGTCTGCAAAATTCTTGAAAAGGTCATGGGTTAGTGGCCTGGGAGGTTTTATCTCCTTTTCTAGGGCTATAGCAATAGACTGTGCTTCAAAAGCCCCAATTACAATAGGTAGTTTACGGTCTCCTTCAACTTCATTTAATATCAGAGCATACGCGCCGTTTTGTGTCTGGCTATACGATATTCCCTTTATTTTTAGGCGTACTAAACTCATAAGTCTTTATAAACCACAAAGGGCTGTTTAAATACAAGGGGCTCCTTATTTTTAAACAGCCCTTTTAAAGGCACAAATTAACAAAAATTAAGCGTTCTGGGCTTTAAATTCTTTTAATTTTTCGATGAGTTGAGGAACTACTTCAAAAGCGTCTCCTACAATTCCGTAGTCAGCGGCTTTAAAAAATGGCGCTTCGGCATCTGTATTAATTACTACTTTAACCTTAGAAGCACTTACCCCAGCAAGGTGCTGAATGGCACCGGAAATACCAATGGCAATATACAAGTTACTGGCTACAGGCTTACCGGTTTGTCCAACATGTTCTCCATGAGAACGCCATCCTAAATCCGAAACAGGTTTAGAACATGCAGTTGCAGCACCCAATACATCGGCTAGTTCTTCTATCATACCCCAGTTTTCAGGACCTTTTAGTCCACGACCCCCAGAAACTACAATATCTGCATCTGCAATGGTAGCCTTGCCTACCACTTTATCTATTTCAATAGATTTGGTGGTAAAATCGGTATCATTTAGGCTTGCGTCAAAAGCTTCAACCACAGCTGTAGTAGCATTTTCAATTACTCCAAAAGCGTTATTAGAAACACCAATAATCTTGGTGGCTGCATGTATTTCGGTATGTGCAAAACCCTTATTGCTAAAAGCGGTACGCTTTACTACAAACGGACTGGTACTTACAGGAGCCGCCACTACATTAGGAACATAACCCGCTTTTAACGTACCCGTAAGTAAGGAGGCTAAAAACTTGGTATCTGCACTAGAGCTTACGATGACTACTGTAGCACTTTCTTTTTCCGCAGCTTGAGCAATAGCGTTAGCGTATGCTTTGGCATTAAACGTAGCTAACTGCTCGTTAGCTACCTGCAAAACTTTACTAACACCGTAGTTTCCTAAGCTTTCCACATCATTGGCATTAATGGCAATAGCGGTTGCTGTAGTTCCCAGCTGGGTAGCCACTTCATAAGCATAAGAAGCTGCTTCTAGGGCATTCTTTTTAAATTTTCCGTTTTCTGATTCTGTATATACTAAGACTGACATAATTTTTTATTTAAGATTTAAATTCCATTCTAATTCGTTACGTAAAAACGTTTGGAATTTAGATTACTTTAGCTTCATTATGTAATAACTGTACGAGTTCATCCACATTAGCAGCATCTACCAGTTTTACCGCGCCTTTTGGGGCTGGTTTTTCAAATTTAATATCCGCAGTAGCCTTCTCTGCTGCTACAGGTTCTATTACATTGAGTTGCTTTTTACGTGCCATCATAATACCACGCATGTTAGGAATTCTTAGATCACTTTCTTCTACCAATCCTTTTTGCCCGCCAATAACTAGGGGTAAAGAAGTAGAAATTTTTTCTTTTCCACCGTCAATTTCACGTTCTGCTGTAGCATTAGTACCGTCTACTTCTAGTCCAATACAGGTGTTTACAAAATTTACGTCTAAAAGGGTAGCAAGAATGCCGGGAACCATACCTCCGTTGTAATCAATAGATTCACGCCCAGCAATAATAAGATCATACCCGCCATTTTTAGCAATTTCTGCTAGCT
>CAZWVO010000057.1:0-8611 GCA_964637535.1 uncultured Flavobacteriaceae bacterium | reverse complement strand
GTTTAATACATAATGATTATAAGTACGATAATGTAGCCTTTGAAGATAGCAGTTGGAAGAACGTGCAAGCTGTACTAGATTGGGAAATGGCAACCCTAGGTGACCCACTCATGGACTTAGGCACCTCCTTAGGATATTGGACCATGGCTTCGGATCACGATTTTGTAAAACAAGGAATTCCTTCGCCTACCATTTTTGAAGGAAACCCTACACGTAGTGAGCTGGTAGAACTATATGCGCAAAAAAGTGCTAAACCAATACATGATTTGGTGTTTTACTATGCCTATGGCTTATTTAAAATTGCAGTCATAGCCCAACAAATATATTACCGTTACAAACATGGATATACCACAGATCCTCGTTTTGCAAGTCTTAACAAAGCAGCAGCGTTGTGCTGTAATTTAGCTTGGAAAGCTATTCAAACCCGTAAAATTGATTAAATATGAATAATACACGTACCGATATTAATGAAGAAGCGTTACACCAATTAGCGGCTTTTCCAGAAGACCAGCCAGTACATATGCTTAACTATTTAAAGTATAAAGAAATAGATGAGGTTTCTGGGAAGACAGGTAAAGCGCTTTATAAGGATTATATGGAACAGGCTACACCCTTTTTTCAGCAGATTGAGGCTAAAATTAGTTTTAAGGCTAAGCCTAGTTTAATGATTATTGGCCCTGCTTCAGAAATGCTTTGGGATGAGGTGCTTATTGTTACCTATGCCAGTAAAAAGGAATTTTTTAAGTTGATACAATTGGAAGGTTACCCAGGGCATATTAGAAAACAAGCCTTATCAGATTCTAGAATTATCTGTTGTATTGGATAATAGTAGAAAACATTGACCACTTGGGAAAATAACATCATAAAAAATGGAAGTAAAAGATAAAGTAGTAATTGTAACTGGAGCGGGTTCTGGTATTGGTGCCGCTACAGCAAAACACTTTGCTCATCATGGTGCAACTGTAGTAGTATCTGATATTAAGGAAGCCAAAGCCAAAGAAGTAGCCGAAGAAATACAGGCTAAGGGCGGGAAGGCGGCTGTAATTGTAGCAGATGTAGCTTCTTTTGAAGCAGTAGAAAATCTGATTTCAGAAACTGTAACCCAATTTGGTCAGCTAGATGTTATTGTAAATAATGCAGGTGTTGGTCCGCGTAATTTAGCGCGCGTAGCAGATGCCACACTAGAAGATTGGGATAATGTAATAGCAGTAAACCAAAGCGGTGTTTTTTACGGGATGAAACTAGCGTTACAACAGATGTTAAAGCAAGGTCATGGAAATATTGTAAACGTAGCTTCCTTAGCAGGGTTAAAAGCATCTTTAAATAACATATCCTATGCAGCTAGCAAGTTTGCCGTTGTAGGTATGACCAAATCTGCTGCATTGGAATACGCTGCCAAGAATATTAGGATAAATGCTGTATGTCCCGGGTATACAGAATCGGCCTTATTAGATAAATTGCTGTCTGCGCGTTCGGATATGGATGATAGATTAAAAAGTATTATACCTATGAAGCGCTATGGAAATGCAGCCGAAATTGCAGAAGCTATTGTATGGCTAGCATCAGAAAATACTAGATTTATTACCGGACAAACCATTACGCTAGATGGTGGAACATCCTTATAGGTAAGGAATAAAAAAGAAGAAGGAATTCATAATTTATGCCGTTGAATACGATACAACTAATACAGAAAGACCAGTACACGATTGTACAGCTTAACCGAGGAAAGGTTAACGCCATTAATCACGAAATGGTAAAGGAACTTCAAGAAGTTTTTAAAACCTTAGTAACAGATGAGGCCACTAAAGGAGTAATTCTTACTGGTATTCCTCATTTCTTTTCTGCGGGCTTAGATGTTGTAGAATTATATGGTTATGATAAAGACCAAATGACTTCTTTTTTTACGGATTTTGGAGGCTTACACCTACAGTTAGCAACCTTTGCTAAACCCTTAATATGTGCATTAACAGGCTATTCTCCAGCAGGAGGCTGTGTTTTAGCAATAGCGGCAGATTACCGTATTATGGCCGAAGGAGAAAAATATACTATTGGCTTAAATGAGGTAGCCGTTAACATTCAAATATCTAACAATCTAATAAAGGCTTATGCTTTTTGGTTGGGTACTAGTAAGGCTAATGCATATGTACTAGAAGGAAAATTGCTTCATGTAGACGAGGCTTTAGCGGGTGGGCTTATAAATAAAGTGGTGCCCTTAGAGGAGGTGATTCCTGCGGCGGAAAAACAAATGCAACACTACCTCAGTGCCGATGAAGTAATTTTTAGAAATACGAAAAGAAAGCTAAGAGCTTCTTGGATAGATACTGTTGAAATAGATGCTGCCCAAGATTTAAAGGAGGCTATAAACCTATGGTGGGAACCTAGAATACGAACAAAAATGAAGGCCTTTATAGATCACCTTCAAAAGAAATGAGAATAAAAAAAGATGAATAAACAAGTTATTTTTAAAAAGCGCCCAGAGGGAATGCCCAATGCAGATACTTGGGCTTTGGAAACGCAGGCTATTCCAGAACCAGGAGAAGGAGAAGTGCTAATTCAACAACACTATATCTCCTTAGATCCAGCTATGAGAGGATGGTTGAACGATGTAAAATCATATATCCCTCCCGTTCAAATAGGAGAGGTAATGCGTGCTGGTTCTGTAGGACTGGTAATAAAGGCAAATAACCATCCTATGTTTAACGTAGGAGATTGTCTTACCGGCTGGGGAGGCGTACAACAGTATGTGGTTACTAATGGAGAAAATTGGTACCAGGTAGATCCTACTTTAGCGCCAATGACAACTTATATAGGAACTCTAGGAATGCCGGGAATGACCGCTTATTTTGGAATTTTAAAAGAAGCCAAGATTAAAGAGGGTGATATCGTATTGGTCTCTGGCGCGGCAGGTGCAGTAGGTAGTATTGTAGGTCAGATTGCCAAGATTAAAGGATGTAGGGTAATTGGTATTGCCGGAGGAAAAGCCAAATGCGATTATATTATTAAAGAGCTCGGGTTTGATGGCGCTATAGATTATAAATCTGAAAATTTGGCTACGGCCTTAAAACGAGAATGCCCCAAAGGGATAGATGTGTATTTTGATAATGTTGGAGGAGAAATTTTAGATGCCGCCCTAACCCGATTACGAATACGAGCTCGTATAATTATTTGCGGAGCCATATCTCAATACAATAATAAAAAAACGGTGAAGGGGCCTAATAACTACTTGTCCTTATTGGTAAATAGAGCGAGTATGCAGGGTATGGTAGTATTAGATTATGCTAAAGATTATGGAAAAGCAGCTATGGAAATGGGAGGCTGGATGATGGAAGGAAAACTAAAAAGTAAAGAAGATATATATGAAGGTATTGAGAACTTTCAGGATACCTATGCAAGGCTTTTTACAGGTGATAAAATGGGAAAATTGGTACTAAAGGTTTTAGCCGAATAATGGATTTAAGGTAACGTAAAAGAATAACAATTTGAAAGCAATAATTTGTTCGGCCTATGGGCCGCCATCTCAGTTAACGTATGAAGAAGTAGATAGTCCTTTGCCAGGACCAAAAGAAGTAGTTGTTACGGTAAAAGCTAGCGGAGTGAATTTTCCCGACACCCTCATTATTCAGGGCTTATATCAGTTTAAACCGGAGTTGCCTTTTACTCCAGGTAGTGATATTGCGGGAATAGTTAAAGAAGTAGGAAGTGAAGTGAAACATGTGAAAACAGGCGATGAAGTTTTTGGTTTTGTGATGCATGGTGCTTTTGCGGAAGAGGTGGTAGTTCCGGCAAGTTCTTGCTTCTTAAAACCGCCACAAATGGATTTCCCTGTCGCTGCATCCTTTATGATGGCTTACGGTACGTCGTATCACGCGCTAAAAGACAGGGGGCAATTAAAAGAAGGAGAAACGCTGGTGGTATTAGGTGCTTCTGGTGGGGTAGGTTTGGCTGCAGTAGAATTGGGAAAATTAATGGGCGCTAGAGTTATTGCTGCCGCTTCTTCTACAGATAAACTAGAACTCTGTAAAACCTATGGTGCAGATGAGGTAATTAACTATAATGAGGAAAGCCTAAAAGAATGCATTAAAACGCTTACAGATGGTAAGGGAGCAGATGTAATATATGATCCTGTTGGAGGGAGCTACGCCAAGGAAGCTGTGCGCGCCATGGCATGGGAAGGCCGGTACCTAATTGTAGGATTTGCTGCAGGAGATATTCCAAGAATACCGTTGAATTTAGCCTTGCTAAAAGGATCTTCTTTGGTAGGAGTGTTTTGGGGAAGTTTTGCCATGAAGACCCCTAAGAAAAACATGGAAAACACCATGCAACTAATGCAGTGGTATGGAAATAAAAAGCTAAAACCACATATTCATAAGGTATATGCTTTAAAGGATACTCCAAAAGCACTAGAAGAAATGATGGAAAGAAAAGTTAAAGGGAAAGTAGTGATAGGAGGTTGACCTTAAAAAAAATAAGGACATCCTAAGAAGGAAAAGAATATAAAAATAGACGATATGCGATTAAAGAATAAAGTGGCCATTGTTACCGGAGGTGCTAGAGGAATTGGAAAAGCAGTTTCAGAACTATTTGCTAAGGAAGGTGCAAGTGTACTTATTTGGGACCTTCTTCCCGAAGGCGAAGCTACTGCAAAAGCGATTAACGATGCGGGAGGTACTGCAGCGTTTTTACATATTTCTGTTACCGATAAGGAAGCGGTAAATAAGGCGGTTGCAGATATTCACCAGCGTTATGGAAAAATAGATATTCTAATTAACAATGCGGGAATTACGAAAGATAGAACCCTGCATAAAATGAGTGAGGAAGAATGGGATGCTGTGATAGATGTGAACCTGAAAGGTGTTTTTCTATGTACCCAAGCTGTGGCTCCTTATATGAAAGAGGCTGGGTACGGACGTATAGTTTCAGCCGCATCTAACGTAGGACTTAGAGGTAATTTTGGACAAACCAATTATGCTGCAACTAAAGCAGGTGTAATTGCAATGGCGAAGACTTGGACTATGGAATTAGGAAAATATGGCATAACAGCTAACGCTTTAGCCCCAGGGTTTACCTTAACAGAAATGGTAGAAAAAATTCCGGCAGAACATCTAGAAAGTATAAAGAAACAAATTCCGTTACAGAAAGCGGCGCAGCCTGTAGATATTGCCTACGGTTATTTGTACTTAGCGTCAGACGAGGCCCAGTATGTTTCGGGTATTTGTTTAACAATAGATGGAGGAATTTCTAGATAACGAATATGAAAAAGTTACGGTGTAAAGATTTTGAGGAGTTCCGCAAGTACGAAGGTAAAGATCTTCCTGTTGGTGAATGGATTACAGTTACTCAAAAAATGATTAATTCCTTTGCGGAAGCTACCTTAGATTTTCAATGGATCCATACCGATGTAGCGAAGGCAAAAGCCCAGTCTCCCTTTAAAACAACAGTGGCTCATGGGTTTTTATCAGTATCACTCCTGTCTAAGATGTTAGGGGATGTAGTAGAAGTAGAAAGTGCCCAAATGGGAGTAAACTACGGTTTAAATAAGGTGCGTTTTCCTAGTCCAGTGGTTGTAAATAGTCAATTACGGGCTCTAGGTAGAATTGTAAAGATAGAAGATTATGGAGAGGGCGGACTTAAAATTACTTGGCATTGTGGTGTAGAAATTAAAGACGAAGAAAAGCCAGCTTGCGTTGCAGAATTTATTTCATTAATGTTTTAATACTCACTTAAAAGTACATATAGATGCATGTTTTACGAACTCCAGATGCTTGTTTTGAAAATTTAAAGGACTATCCTTTTACTCCAAATTATTGTAATGTGCAACCTAATCTTAGAATGCACTACATAGATGAAGGTCAGGGACCTACGGTGCTTTTGCTACATGGAGAACCCAGTTGGTCTTACCTCTACAGAAAAATGATTCCCATCTTAACAGCTGCTGGATTTAGGGTTATTGCCCCAGATTTAATTGGTTTTGGAAAATCGGATAAACCAAGTAACACAGAAGATTATACATTTAAACGTCATCAAGAATGGCTTACGTCTTTGCTTAAGACGCTAGAACTTTCGGAAATTCATATGTTTTGCCAAGATTGGGGTGGGTTATTAGGCCTGCGCATCGCAGCAACAAATGAAGCCCTATTTAATACCGTTACTGTATCTAACACCTTTTTACCAAGAACGGGAATGTCAGCTAACGCTGCCTTTAAAAAATGGCGTGATTTTTCGCAGCATACCCCTCATTTTTCTGCTGGAGGTGTTTTGCAAATGGCTACGGTTTCATCACTAGATGATGAGGTCGTTAATGCATATGAAGCCCCCTTTCCCGATGATTCTTATAAGGCTGGAGCGCGTATTTTTCCAGTATTAGTACCCTTTGATGGAGATGACCCTTTTGAAGAGCTACCTAGCTGTGATGCCGCTTGGAAAGTATGGGAGCAGTGGAAAAAACCACTATTAACCTTATTTGCCGACTCCGATCCTATTATGAGAGGAGGTGACCTGTTTTTTCAGCGCGTGGTGCCAGGAGCCAAAGGACAACCCCATAAAATTATCACAGCGGCAGGACATTTCATACAAGAAGATAAGGGAGAGGAATTGGCTAACATAATGGTAGAATTTATTACTTCTAATTTGAAGTAAAAGAAACAAAGCCACTGATGTATGTGGCTTTAACTAATGCTTTTTTTGTTTTCAATTTTTGTTGTCTAGCCTTTTGGTTAATGTAAACCCTATGAATAAACCAACTCCAGCCATAAGGAATATGGTTCCTGGGTAAGCTACTTCAGCATCAACCCCTACGGTATATACCAAAATGGAGGCCATAAAAATAGCTATCCCAATGCCCATTAGTAATAAGGCTAAATTAAGGACAATAACCTTCCAAAACGGCGCGGCATTTTCTCTTTTTCCTTTTACAAAAATGCTGGCTTCTGCTCCCTTCTCAATTAAGGCTAAACGCTCTTTGTTGCGTGTAGAATAATAGAGGTAGGCAATTCCAAAAATAACCACAAATAAACTGATAAAAACTAAAACTTCTTCTTGCATAATTGTAGAATTAAATGTGTTATACGATTACTATTTGTGTCTGTAAGACGAGAAAAACGAAGTGCAGGTTACAGCTAAAGTTATTTTTTTTATCCCAACTGTAACCAAGAGTCAAACATTTGCGTCCTATAAGGCAAATGAGCCTTAATACGGACCAACACTATATTGATAAGACCTTAGCAGGAGATACCAATGCGTTCTCGGTTTTAGTAAACCAATACAAGCATATGGTATTTACCTTAGCTGTGCGAATGCTTAAAAATAGGGAAGAGGCAGAGGAGGTGGCGCAAGATGTGTTTTTAAAAGCATATCAAAAGCTTTCCAATTTTCAGGGAGAGGCTAAGTTTTCTACTTGGTTGTATAAAATAGCGTATCATAGGGGCTTAGATGCATTAAAAAAGAAAAAAAGAACGATAAGCACAGTTGCGATAGCTCCAGAGATTACTTTAGATGTGGCATATACAGATAAAATTATAGACCGTTTAGATGCTAAAGCAAGAAGCAGTATAATTAAAAACACCATAAATGAATTAAAGGGCGATGATGCTGCAGTATTGCTTTTTTTTTATTTTGAAGAATTATCTATGGAAGAAATTTCTGCTATTATGGGAATTTCATCTAACACAGTAAAGGTGCGTTTGTATAGAAGTAGAAAACGCTTAGGAACCTTGTTGCAGCGAAAGTTAGAATCAGAAACGTTAGCAAATTATGGAAGAAAATAAGGATAAACAAGACCATGCTTTTGCAAAAAAGTTAATCATTGAAGCTGGTTTAGAAACTCCAAAACTAGACTTTACCAAAACAGTGATGGATGCATTGAAAACTAAGGAAACGATACCCGCTAGTTTACAATATTCCCCTTTAATATCACCCGCTTGGTGGGGTTTTATAAGTGCTTTAGTTGTAGCTATTTTTACTTATGTATTGCTTAGTGAATCAACTTTAGAAAGTAGTTGGTTAACGTTACATCAATTTCATGGTTTTGCAGAGTATAACGTTTTTGAAACAACTTTAAAACAGCCTATCGCAATGACCGCTGTTTATGGTTGTGTAGCCTTAGCGGTTCTTGTACTAGTTCAGATTCCACTTTTAAAAAAGTATTTTAATAGGTACTACGCCTTAGATTGACTCTTTTAAGAAAATTTCTAAAGCAGCTAGATTGCTGCTGTTTTGATGGTACCAAAAAGTGGTTATTCCATGACTTTGTGCACATGCTACTGCTTCCTGATTATGTTCAAAATAAATAAGCTCATTAGCGGTTAGCGAAAAGGATTCCATTAGTTGGCTAAAATATTGGGGATCCGTTTTATTAGGAGTATGGGCTAAGCTAAACACAGGGTAGGGCATATTTACAATGCCAAAATCTTGTCTTTCAGTTTCATTAGCATTGGTTACAATGATTTTAGGGTTGGAGAAACTATCGAGCAAAACTTGCATCTCTTTGTGTATTCCCTTCTGAGTTATAAAAGTATTCCAAGCATCTACCAGAATTGTTTTCATTGTTTTTTTATTAGCGAGTTTAAAGGTAAAATAGGAGTTTTAAAACTGCAAATACCAATAGGCCCAATAC
>CAZWVO010000056.1:0-8626 GCA_964637535.1 uncultured Flavobacteriaceae bacterium | reverse complement strand
AGTTAAGGCTATTTTGGGTCTATTTGCTGCGTTCTCCAACCAATTGATCACTCTTGTTTTTAAATAATACATTAAAAGTGGTAAGACTCCCATAAATTCTGGTAATATATTGCTGTAAATCTACCTTTTCCTGATCGTCTAAATTTTTACTGGCATTAATCTTCTGTTCCATTACCCTAATTCTATCACGGACCATTACAATCTTATGAAAAAAGGTTTCAATTGGAATTTCTTTCCCACTTAACCCCGTATCACCTGGTTGTAAAATTAACGTTCCCTTTTTCCACTTGTCCGCAATTGGAGTAACCTGAGAAGCATCGCTCCATCTGCGCAGAATACGTATTAGCGACTGTTCTACCTCAGAAAAACTTATGGTATCTACCTCATCTTCTACACTTTCTATAATTTCAAAATCACTGTCCAGCTCAATTGTTTCTAGTCCTTTGTCAATAAAAGTGACCCAATAATGTTTGGCGGTAACATTAGTAACCACGCCTTTTCCAAATTCTGGATGAGTAATTCTAGAACCAATTCCCAACAGTTGCATACCTCTATTTTAGGATTAAAAAAACAAAGGTATTACGAACTATTTAAATGACAAAAACAAGAGGAATCCTACTTCGGTTTTAGGTGTCAAAATTGTACCTTTGCATCTTTGCCAATTTTATGATCAATTACGAGGAACATATAGAAGTTAAAGGGGCTAGAGTACATAACCTTAAAAATATTGACGTTACCATTCCAAGAGAAAAATTGGTAGTGATTACTGGCCTCTCTGGAAGCGGGAAATCTTCCCTAGCTTTTGATACAATCTATGCGGAAGGACAAAGACGTTATATTGAGACTTTTTCCGCATATGCGCGGCAATTTTTGGGTGGTTTAGAACGTCCAGATGTTGATAAAATAGATGGATTATCTCCTGTAATCGCTATAGAGCAGAAAACTACTTCTAAGTCGCCAAGATCTACAGTAGGCACTATTACAGAAGTGTATGATTTTCTACGTTTATTATATGCCAGGGCGGCAGATGCCTATAGCTATAATACGGGAGAAAAGATGGTTAGCTATAGTGATTCTCAAATTAAGACCTTAATCAAAGAGCACTATCTGGAGAAAAAGATTAATATCCTTTCGCCAGTGGTAAAATCTAGGAAAGGGCATTATAGAGAATTATTCGAACAGATTGCAAAACAAGGTTTTGTTAAAGTACGTGTAGATGGAGAGATACGGGATATTGTAAAGGGGATGAAAGTAGATCGATACAAAACCCATGATATTGAAATTGTCATAGACCGTCTTAAGGTGAACAATACTGAGGATCTAGACAAGAGATTATCCGAATCTATTAACACGGCTATGTATAGTGGTGAGAACGTACTAATGGTATTAGAGGAAGGTTTACTCGAACCCCGGTTTTTTAGTAGAGACTTAATGTGCCCCACCACAGGTATCTCCTACCCTTCTCCGGAACCCAATACTTTTTCTTTTAATTCTCCAAAAGGCATGTGTAAGCGCTGTAACGGTTTGGGGCATGTATACGAGGTGAATGAATCCAAGATTTTTCCAAATAAAAAATTATCTATTCACGCAGGAGGTATCGCTCCTTTAGGAGAGTACAAAAAATCTTGGGCCTTTAAACAAATAGAAACTATAGGGCAACGCTACAACTTTGAGTTAACAGATCCTATCAATAGTATTCCAGAAACTGCCATAGAAATTATTTTAAGAGGAGGAACAGAAAGTTTTGAAGTAGATTCAAAAACCTTAGGAGTTAAAAGGGCTTATAAAATAGATTATGAAGGTATTTCTAACTTCATAAAAAATCAGTTTGAGCAAGCAGATTCAACTGCTATAAAACGTTGGGCTAAAGAATATATGGATAGCATTGACTGTCCAGAATGTGAGGGCGCTAGACTCCAAAAAGCTTCGCTTAACTTTAAAGTTGATGAGAAAAACATAGCAGAATTAGCTCATTTAGACATTGCTGAACTTGCAACATTTTTTGAACATCTGGAAAAAAAACTTGATGGAAATCAGCTTAAAATTGCTGAAGAAATTATTAAGGAAATTAGAACTCGTATTCAATTTTTATTGGATGTGGGCTTAGACTACCTCTCCTTAAATAGAAGTTCTAAATCCCTGTCTGGTGGGGAAGCACAACGTATTCGATTAGCAACGCAAATTGGCTCTCAGTTGGTAGGCGTATTGTATATTTTAGACGAACCTAGCATTGGATTACACCAACGCGACAATGAACGACTAATTACTTCCTTAGAGTCGTTAAGAGATATTGGCAACTCGGTAATTGTTGTAGAACACGACAGGGATATGATAGAACGAGCAGATCATGTTATAGATATTGGTCCTAAGGCTGGAAAACATGGAGGAGAGATCATCTCCGAAGGAAAACCTCAAGATTTAAAAACGCATAATACCATTACCGCAGATTACATAACGGGAGTACGAGAAATTGCTGTTCCTAAAAAGCGAAGAAAAGGAAATGGAAAAAAAATTGTGTTATCTGGATGTACTGGCAACAATTTAAAGAATGTAAGCGTAGAATTCCCACTAGGTAAGATGATTGGAGTAACAGGAGTTTCAGGAAGTGGAAAATCTACCTTAATTAATGAAACCCTATACCCTATATTAAATAATTATTATTTTAATGGTGTAAAGAAGCCTATGCCTTACAAAAGTATTAAAGGCTTGGAACATATTGATAAAGTTATCGATATCAATCAATCTCCTATAGGAAGAACTCCACGTTCTAATCCTGCAACCTACACTGGGGTGTTTAGTGAAATAAGAGCGCTGTTTTCCAAAACTCCGGAGGCGGCCATCCGAGGTTACAAACCAGGACGTTTTAGTTTTAACGTTAAAGGTGGAAGATGTGAAACCTGTCAAGGTGGTGGTTTAAGGGTTATTGAAATGAATTTTTTACCTGACGTATATGTAGAATGTGAAACCTGTAATGGAAAACGCTTTAATAGGGAAACTTTAGAAATCAGATATAAGGCCCAATCCATTTCCGATGTCTTAGAAATGACCATAAATGAGGCGGTGACTTTTTTTGAACCCATTCCTAAAATATATCGAAAACTAAAAACTATTCAAGATGTTGGCCTTGGGTATATCTCTTTAGGGCAACAGTCTACCACCCTATCTGGAGGAGAAGCACAACGTATAAAGTTGGCCACAGAACTCTCTAAAAGAGATACTGGAAATACTTTTTACATTCTTGATGAGCCTACTACTGGTTTGCATTTTGAAGATATTAGGGTTTTGATGGAGGTACTTAATGCCTTAGCAGACAAAGGAAATACAGTTTTGGTGATAGAACATAATATGGATGTGATAAAAATGGTAGATCATATTTTAGATATTGGATACGAAGGTGGAAGAGGTGGCGGAATGGTAGTTGCCAAGGGAACACCAGAAGAAATAATTAAAGATAAAAAGAGCTATACGGCACGTTTCTTAAAGAAAGAACTGGGACAATAGCCTTAAAGAAAAGAAAAAAATAGTTAAACATTTGATAGTATTAGCATATTTCTCCTCAGAAAGCGTTAAACTTAGGCAATTTTTAGTATTATTTTATATATGAGAAATGAACAACACCCCAAGGGATGGAATGAGATAAAAACCAATGATTCTTGGGCGCTCTTTAAAATTATGGGCGAATTTGTAAACGGATTTGAAAAAATGAGTGCTATTGGGCCTTGTGTTTCCATTTTTGGATCGGCCAGAACAAAAGAGAATGATCCAGTGTATGAATTGGCCGTAAATATTGCTAAAAGTGTTTCGGAAGCGGGCTATGGTATTATTACAGGTGGTGGGCCTGGAATTATGGAGGCCGGTAACCGAGGGGCAAATTTAGCTGGTGGAACTTCTGTGGGTTTAAATATTGATCTTCCGTTTGAACAACATGACAATCCCTATATCGATAATGATAAAAGTCTTGATTTTGATTACTTCTTTGTGCGAAAAGTGATGTTCGTTAAGTATTCACAAGGTTTTGTAGTAATGCCTGGTGGATTTGGCACCCTAGATGAACTTTTTGAAGCTATTACACTTATACAAACAAGCAAGATTGGTACATTCCCTATTATTCTTGTTGGAACAACATTTTGGAGTGGACTTATAGAATGGGTTAAAAATACAATGCTAACAGCAGGTAATATTAGTCCAGAAGACTTAGACCTTATCAAAATTGTAGATACTAAAGAAGAAGTGGTTGAAATTATTGATGCCTTCTACAGAGGTAATATGCTAACTCCAAATTTCTAACCCCATAAATGCTCCTATCCTCTCGTATTTACGTTATCACTTATTTTATTTTACTCTATTTTTTAGGAGGTAGTTTATTGTATGGGCAGCACACCAACTTCATCAACGCTACGATCAATAGTGAAACTCAAGAAATTGCAATACAGCAACAATTTGTATATCAAAATAGTTCCAAAGACACCCTCAAAATACTTTATTTTAATGACTGGGCCCATGCCTATTCCGATAAAACAACGGCTTTAGCTAAACGCTTTTCAGAAGAATTTAAGAAAAGTTTACATCTTGCAAAAAAGGAAGAACGGGGAGCTACAGAAATAATAAGTGTTGTAGACAACAATTATAAAGGATTGGCTTGGGAAAGAACTACTGGAAAAGATATTCTAAAAATCACTTTAGAAAAAGCGTTAGCGCCAGGAGAAAATGTTGAAATATTCTTTACTTACAATGTAAAACTTCCTCCACAAAAATACACGGACTATGGATATAACAAAAAAGGGTATTATTTAAAAGATTGGTATTTAAACCCTGCTGTATACAATGGCAAGTGGCATTTATATTCTAATAAAGATTTAGAAGATCTATACACAGATCCTGCTAATACTAGGATACAGTTAATTTACCCTAGAAATTTATTTGTAGCTTCTAATTTTAGTACTTCCGTAAGTTCAGAATTTCCAAATGGGCGTAATATTACCCTAACCGGAACGCAACAAAAGAATTGCGAGCTCATTATAAGTACCGAAAACCGTTTCACTAAACACATTACTGGGGGTTTTGGTATTGTTACAGATATAGAAGCATCTAAATATGATGCAATACTACAGGGCGTATCTATTGAGAAAGTTTCTCGTTTTATACGTGAAAAGTTAGGTGACTATCCTCATGATTTTCTTTTAGTTAGTGAAAAGGATTACGACAAAAACCCGCTGTATGGAATTAATCAACTCCCTTCTTTTGTAAGACCCTATGAAGAACAGTTTCAGTTTGAATTAAAAGTGCTAAAAACGGCCTTGTACGGGTATTTAGAAGAGACTTTATTTCTTAATCCAAGAAAAGAAAGATGGGTCATTGATGCCATGGTGAATTATTTAATGATCTCCTATGTAGACACGTACTACCCCGATTATAAACTCTTTGGAAAACTATCTAAAATATGGCTTGTTAAAGGTTATCATGCCGCTCAAATGGACTTTAACGATCAGTATTCTTTACTTTTTATGCTTATCGCAAGAAGAAATTTAGATCAGCCACTAAACACCCCTACGGACTCCCTAATAAAGTTTAATGAAAAAATAGCGAACCGCTACAAGGCTGGATTGGGATTGGCTTACTTAGCAAATTACATTGGAAAGGAGCAAGTAGATGAGAGTTTGAAAATGTTTTACAATACGTATAATCAAAAACCCATATCAAAAGATAACCTTAAAGAAATTTTAGAATCTGCTACGGACATTGATATTGATTGGTTTTTTGATTCCTATCTATCTAGTAACAAAAGAATAGATTTTAAGATTAAAAAGGTAACTAAAACAGAAGATTCAATCACATTCACGCTAAAGAATAAAACGGGAACTAAAGTACCTATTTCCCTTTTTGGACTTAAAAAGGATAGTGTGGTCTCCAAATATTGGTTTACTAATTTAGACTCTACGCAAACCTACACTATACCTAGAGGGCTAGAAGATCGACTTGTATTAAATTATGATCAAAAAATTCCTGAGTTTAACCAAAGAGATAATTGGAAGTCGTTAAATGGGTTCTTCTCTAGCAACAAGAAAATTAAATTTCAATTTTTCAAAGACACAGAAAACCCATATTACAATCAGGTTTTTTACGTGCCTGTGTTCACATTTAATGTTAATGATGGTATTACGCCTGGTTTAAGAATTACCAATAAGACGTTCTTACAGCGTCCCTTTTTATATGATTTTTCTCCCTCCTACTCCTTCAATGAAAAAACCTTAGTAGGTTTTGGTAGATTTTCCTATCTAAAATACCATGAGAATAAAAAACTCTATTTCAATAGCTACTCGCTAAGGGGTTCTACTTTTCACTTTGCGGAAAACTCTAGGTTTATGACTATAACACCCTCCTTAAGTTTTGGTTGGCGTCCTAGTGATTTACGTTCTAACCAAAGGTCTACGTTACGTATTAGGCATGTAAACGTTTTTAGAGATATTGATCCCAGTTTGGATATTGAAACAGACCCAGATTATAATGTTTTTAATGTGCGCTATCGCAATTTTAATAATGATATTATTAATTTCTACTCGTGGTTTTTAGACGCGCAACATTCTGCAGATTTTTCCAAATTAACGTTTAACTTGGAATACCGTAAGTTATTCCAGAACAATAGACAATTTAATATTCGATTTTTTGCTGGCAAATTTCTCAGAAATAGAACCAATTCAGATTTCTTTAGCTTCGCTTTAGATAGACCTACAGATTACCTATTTGATTTTAATTATTTAGCCAGGTCTGACGATTCCGGTATTTTTAGCCAACAGATTATTATTGCCGAAGGAGGTTTTAAATCTAGACTGCAAGACCCCTTTTCTGACGATTTACTTGTAACAACAAATGCAAGTACTAATATTTGGCGTTGGATAGAAGCCTATGGCGACCTTGGTTATATAAAATCTAAAGGGACAAATGGTAGAGTTGTATATGGATCTGGAGTGCGATTAAATTTAGTAACAGACTTCTTTGAATTATACTTTCCTGTGTACTCTAACAACGGATGGGAAATTGCACAACCAGATTATGGTGAAAGAATACGTTTTATTGTAACCTTAAGTCCTAGAACGCTTCTTGGATTATTTAATAGGAAATGGTTTTAGCATATTATCATATTCTTAAAATTTATAGCTAATATTAATAATAATTAAATATAGCAAACTTAAATTAGCGTCTTTTTAAGAAATTATTAATAAAATAACCAATTTTTTGAATTGGAAAACCCGTTCCATTTTCCTATTTTTGTTGAAAATTAGGACACTTTAATGAAATCGGCATCCAAAACTAGTAGTGATATTTCTTTTGAGGATTTTAAAGCGCAAATACTTAAAGATTACGAGATTGCGGTACTCAGTAGAGAATGTAGCTTATTAGGAAGGCGGGAAGTGCTTACCGGAAAAGCTAAGTTTGGGATTTTTGGTGATGGCAAAGAAGTTCCGCAACTTGCTATGGCGCGTTCCTTTAAAGACGGTGACTTTAGAAGTGGATACTACAGAGATCAAACTTTTATGATGGCGCTGGGCTTACTTAGTCCTAAAGCATTTTTTCACGGCTTATACGCAACTACAGATATCGAAAAAGAACCCATGAGTGCCGGTAGGCAAATGGGAGGTCATTTTATAACACATAATATTAATGCGGATGGAAGTTGGAAAAATCTAACTACACAAAAGAATAGTAGTGCAGATATTTCTTGTACTGCCGGTCAAATGCCTAGACTCGTAGGTTTGGCGCAAGCTTCTAAAATATATAGGCATGTAAAAGAAATTGATGCTACAAATTTTTCTGTTGATGGAAATGAAGTAGCATGGGGTACTATAGGGAATGCAAGTACCAGTGAAGGCCATTTTTTTGAAGCTTTAAACGCAGGAGGAGTGTTGCAAGTGCCTATGGTTATTAGTGTTTGGGATGATGAATATGGTATCTCCGTTCCTGCAAAACATCACACTACGAAGGAAGATCTTTCAGAAATTTTGGCAGGTTTTCAACGCGATGAAGATCACAAGGGATACGAAATGATTAAGGTAAAAGGATGGGATTATACCGGTCTTATACACGCCTATGAAAATGCTTCAGATATTGCCAGAGAAGAGCATGTCCCTGTTCTAATTCACGTTGTAGAACTTACACAACCGCAAGGGCATTCAACTTCCGGGTCACATGAACGCTATAAAGATGAAGCCCGTTTACAATGGGAAAAAGAGCATGACTGTAATCTAAGGTTCAGAGATTGGATTTTAGAAAATAATATTGCCTCAGAAGAAGATCTTAAGCAACTAGAAAAAACGCTGAAAAAAGAAGTTAGAGCAGCTAAAAAAGAGGCTTGGACAGAATTTTTACATCCGCATAAAGAAGCAAAGAAAGCACTAGTTCAACTGTTAGACAACGCAGCCGCTTCTAGCGCAAACAAAGTATTCTTAGCTAAATTAAAAAACGATCTTATTGCGCTAGAGGAGCCTATTAAGAAAGACCTAGCCTCCTATGGAAGAAAAGCTCTTCGTTATGTATTAGAGGAGCAAACTGAGGCCAAAAACGCCTTGGTTAACTGGGTAGATAGCTTTCTTAAAAATATGCAACCGCATTATAGCTCACACCTTTATAG
>CAZWVO010000055.1:0-8634 GCA_964637535.1 uncultured Flavobacteriaceae bacterium | reverse complement strand
GGTTAACACGCTTGCAGTCTTATAATACGGCTTTATATAGTTTCTCTGCGGTTACTTGCTTCCTTTACTCTGGAACATGGACCATCCAAGCATTCTTAAAGTTAGGATCTAAACGCTGTGCACGTCTACGCTTAATAGCCTCGTCTTCATTTACATCAGAATCTATAAAGACATAATATTTACTGTTGGCATCTATTTTCCCAATGGCGGAATAATAATCCAAGTCTTTTAATCTTTTTACATAGGCTTCTGCTTCCTGCAAGTTATCAAAGCTAGCTGCTACGATATAATACCCTGGTCTAAGTTGTAGGGTTGCTGGGTCTACATTAGGATCTTGTTCCGCTTCTTCCGCTACCACCACTTCCTTGGTTTCTTCTTTAGGAGCAGGTTGCGGCTCTTCTATTTTTACTTCAGATTCTGTTTCTGGTAACGGTTGTTGTTCCTCCTCTTTTGGTTGTGGCGTTTCTTCTTTAGGAGCAGGCGCTTTTTCAACTACAGGCTCTGGAGTTACCTTAGGTGCTACTTCTTTTTCCTTTTCTCTTTTAGGTTTTTTCTCCTTAATTCTATCTGTTTTTGCTATGTTTTCCTTGGCTTGTCGCATCCATTCTGGTTCATCTTGTTCTTTAGCTTTAGAAAAATTATAAGAAAGTCCAACAGCATGGATATCATCAAAATTTAATACCCCCAAGCCTTGTTCATAAGAATAAGATACCCTTAGTGCGTCAAAAAACAGAATGCCAATAGCAGGATTTACGGAGTAATCATTCTTATACGACACACTGGCTTCTACTTTACCCTTGTAATTTAGACGCATTGCTCCTTCATAAATAGGGGCATCTACATAACTAAGGTATCTAGCAATAGGCGTAATTGAAAAGTTACTGTTTAAGCGAATGTTATACATAACGTACGCAGCATAGCCCTGCTGTGTTTCATAAATGAGTTCGTCTTCTGTGGTGTCCCCATCTATAGTTCTAATTATTCGTTGCGTAGGAAGTGTATTGAAATACCCTCCTAAGCTTAAGTTTCTATAGTTATAGTGTAACCCTGCCCTGTAGGCAAACTCCAAGTTGGTGTCGTTAATATTAGGCACAGCATCCGGATCTATAGGCAATTGCGATAAAGGAATGCGATCTTGTTTTTGTGATTCTCCACCACCAGACAATCCTATTTTTATAAAGTGATCTACATCTCCTAACCCAATCTTAACATTTGTTGTGAATAAAACAGTAGAAAAAGAATGAAAATCAAAAGTATCATCAAAATAGTCTAGTCCAAATCCTATATTTTCAAATAGAGGAACCTCTGCACTAACCCATCTCGATTCCATTTTAGCATCTGTAGCAGAAAATTGATAAATACCCGTAATCTGAATACGGCGTTCTTCTCCTGAAAACGAAGGATCACTTAATTGTTGATTAAGTAATTCTTGTCCCGGAAAAACCAAACGTTGTCCGGTTGCTTGGAAAAAGAAACTAAGTACTATGATGAATAAAAAATGTTTCATTCAGATTTGGGTGTCACCTATATAACGTCATTCTACGATAATAATTTTACTGGATGACCCTTCAAAGTTGGTTATCCTGTAAATATAATGCCCTCGAATCAGTTTTCCTGGTCCAGTAACATCCTCAATACTAAGGCTGTGCACGCCTTCCGGCACAAATCCATTTTTAAGGGTAATCACCTTCTGCCCTAGCAAATTGTATAGCTGAATATCTATGTGCATTGCCCTATGAACATCATATGAAATGGATGCCCCTTTTTCACTATCATAAAAAGGTCTATGTCCAAAAGTTTTTGGAATAGCTTCTTGATTATCATCAACGTCTTCCGAATCGGGATCAGGGTCGGGATCAGGGTCAGGGTCAGGGTCAGGGTCCGGAATGTTGGACTGACATTGAAATCCTAAATCTATAGCATTATAAGTTCCTAATAACGAATTTTCCACTTCTATATTATCTAAACAAAGCCACTCAGAAAGAACTGTGGCGTATAGTCTTCTAAAATCGGTACTAAATTTTAAATTACTATTGTCATCCAGATCTGATAAGTTTGGATGTTCCCCTTCAAATCCATTACCATTTAAACCAGGGCCAAAAAACATGGTTGTAGATGCTGCTCCATGGTCTGTACCATTAGAGCCATTTTCGAAAGGTCTTCTTCCAAATTCGGAGAATGTCATACCCAAAACACATTTATCATGCCCCGTTTGGTTTAAGTCGTCATAGAAGGAAGCAATTGCCGAAGACAATTCTCCCATAAGCTCTTCGTGTTTTTCTATTTGATTGGCATGGGTATCAAAGCCTCCATGAGTAACCATAAAAACTTTTGTACCTAAATTACCCTTTATCAACCTTGCCACAATAGCCATCTGACGCCCAATATTGGTATCTTCATAATCCGCTGCATTAGCAGCAGCTTTATAAGCTTCACTAATTACCCCAGAGTAATTGAAAGTAGTATTACTTGAAGCTCTTAAAAACTCTTGTTGTTGACCAGATTTACAACTTACATTTAAGTTGTTTAATCCAAACTGTGTTCCGTTTTTAGCAATTTCTTCTAATTGCTCTGGGTTTGAAACTAAAAAAGCATATTGTTCATCTTGCCTTGTAAAAATTAGATTCCCTACACTCCCAATTTGAACAGCTAACGGTTTCTCTGGAGGATTAAAAAGAAAATCCTCATTCACTTCTGCAAAATGCCTCCCAAAAATTCCTGTGTCCAATGCACTTGAACCTCCTGACGATGCCCAAATATCGGAAGAAGTAAAATGTGATAAGTTCTGATCTTGATATCCTACACCATGAACTGCTTTCATTTTACCATCGCCCCACATAGCCTCTAACGGCTGCATATATGAAGGCATTGCGAAATCATTATTGAGTGAAATGAGATTATTTTCTCGATGATAAATAGATGGTCTTAAATTAGCATATGTATCGTAATCATAGACGGGAACAATAGTATTTAGACCGTCATTTCCTCCAGACAGTCGTATCAGTAACAAAATATTCTCATCCTCCGACTCATTTAATGCTATCCCTAAAGGGGATAATGAGGAAGCCGATACATGACTACCACCTAACAACATACTACCAGCACTACCAATACCCAAAGCTTGGATAAAAGATCTTCTACTCCAATTTCTATGTTCCTCATCATGGTCATGAGCACTAGAGTTCTGATTTTTTATCGTTTTAAAGTACATTTTTGACCTATTTTAATTGAAATTCTGGTTGTTTAATAAGATGTCCCAACAATAAGCACACCTGTTTAGGAACCGTGTTAAAATCTAAGTTCCAAGTACCGTCTTCGAATAAGTTTTCTGGAACTGCATCTGATTTGAAGACAACTAAGGCTATCTCATAATCTGCTTCTGAAAACAAAGAATCTGGAATAAAATGATCAACAATTTTTTTGGAAATTTCTTCTACATCTGTACTCTCTTCTGCTATAGCCTTAGCCATATCTCTAAACGGTTCTTCATCTATTCGAAAAAGATCCCGGATAATTCGTTCAGAATAGGTCCATCTGGCAATTAAGGTCGGAGAACTTATCCAATCTCGATCGCGTCGCCAACCTGCTACATTTGGAGGAGAAAAAATTGTTTGATTTGAAAGCCTAGCCCAATCTGTAATCCTAATAAGGTAATCATTATCTTCAGGGAACGTTATCCCAGCATCGGCATAAAAAGACAAGAACAAATCTACTGGACTTTTAATTATTACGTCCATAGCATCAGAATTAAAAAAATGCTCGCTTTTAAATAATTGCCTTAGCACAGGAGCTAGGTGAAAGTTAGCATTTCTATATGTTGCCACTAACCCTTCAATTATTCCATTTTCCGGTAATTCTGGGTGTACAAAATACTGGTATATTTTTTCGATAATAAAGGTGGCTATCTCGTTAGGTCTTTCTTCAAAAAGAATATCAATAACATCATCATAGCCCCAATTTCCGGTTCTTCCAAAAATGGTTTTTTCTCCATTGTCAAATTTATCAGCTTTAAACTCGTATGGAGCACATCTATCTTGCCGTTCTACATAACCTGTAAGTGCTCTAGCCGTTTCAATAATATCATCTTCGGTATATCCGTTCCCTTCTCCTAAAGTAAACAATTCATACAATTCTCTTGCATAGTTTTCATTAGGTATAGAATTCGAATTCTGATTTCCATTCAAGTACTTAAGCATTGCAGGGCTAACTCCCATTTCACGCAAAAAAGCTTTATAATCACCAAGTGCATTTCTTTGAAGAATAGTAGTGTAATTATATAAATAATAACCACATTGCGCAAAAGCTGCGTCTTCTACTACCAAATGATTACTCCAGAAAAAGCTCAATCTGTCTCTAAGTCCGTTCTCAAAAAGTGCACGTAAATACGTAGCTCTCCATTCCCTTATAATAGATCCAAAATCATCAACCCCCAAGTCTGTTTGATCCAAAGACCAAGAAGGAGGCGGTATGGGAGGCATATTCATGGCTTCATCAATGATAGCGTCTATAACATCTCCAGGATCTAAAAGGACAACTTCTTTCGCATTTTGAAATGATATACCATATCCAACACGTCTGTATAGATGTTGTACTTTTTTAACATCCCACGGATTATCACTAGTTGGAGAGTACGCATCTAATAGAGCAGTATTGCAATTTAGATTCATAATAGGTTTTAAATTTTACGAATACACAACATTATTCTTGAGACTATTTTAACTTAAAACCCGGGGAAGTATTTTGTTAGATTAGCAATTTCTGCCCAAATATAGAGTTTTAACGACATAAGACAAGTTACTGGTCGCTATAATGTCATTTTTTATCGATAAAAGGAAAGTGAAGAAATAAAATTCTATACTCTAACATCAATAAAAGGCCTCTTTTTTAGTGCTATTGGGTAATTATACTACTTGCTAATTAACATAAAAAAGAGCGTTCTCTTTTTTATGTCACCAAACTTTCTCTACCGGAGATACGCTTAAATCTTTAAATTCTAACACCTTCTGACCCGTATTTTCGATAACTAAGCTGGTATAGGGTTTTGATGGAAAAATCTGCTCGGTCATCACATACTGCCCATCATTAATAAAGAGTTCCATAGAAGACTGATCCATTAATATTCTAACATTAAACGCAGTATCGGGCAAATCTGCTATAGGCATTTGGTGTATGGTATTCGCAAAATCTTCCTGAAAATTAGTTTTACCAGAAACTATTCTATCTATTAAGACCGCTTTATAGTTTTTACTAATAGTAACCACTAACTCCTCATTGGCATCGTTTTTAAAAAAAAGAACAAAGTCTTTAGCATCTGTAGAAAATGTGACTTCTGTTTGGTTAAGCGTTTCTGTATTTAGCTCTTGAGTTTGGCCTGCACCCACAGTAATATTTTTAGAAGCTGTCTTTTTAACAAGTGTATCAACTGCAGCAATAGGATAATTAACCAAATGAATCTGATCTCCAAATTTCTTAAGGTTTAACTTTCTAGGAACAGTCATAGCGCTTCGCCAACGAAGGGTTGGTGTTTTAGTAGCGTAATTCCAATTGCTCATCCATCCTATAAAAATACGGTCTTTGTTAGGTGTATTATTATAGGTTACTCCTGCATAATTATCTGTACCCCAATCTAACCACCTTGTTTCTTTTTGCGTTGAGGTAAACGTAGTTCCATCAAAATCTCCAATAAAATATTGTGTTCCACTGCCTCCATTTGGGGCTCCTGGATTAACACTAATAAGCAACACCCATTTGGTTATGTCTGTACCTTCTACTTGCAACGGAAATAAGTCTGGACATTCCCATACCCCTCCATGAGCGCCTTGTTTTTTTCCAAAAACACTTGCTTTTTCCCATTGTAGCAAATCCTTAGACAGCCATATTTGTAGATGATCTCCAGCCACCAGCATCATGGTCCATTGTTTGGTCTTCGCATTCCAAAAAACTTTGGGATCTCTAAAATCTTTCATCCCATCATTTTTAATTACGGGGTTTCCCGCATACTTAGTCCACGTTTCTCCATTATCCAAGCTATAGGCAATACCTTGTGTCTCGTAATCATTTCTCCCAGCATCTTCTGCATCCTTATTATGATAGGTGAAAATAGCTACTAGTGCTGGATTTTCTTTGGTTCCCAAACCAGAAGTGTTTTCGGTATCTACTAAAGCACTTCCAGAAAAAATATAACCATGTTCATCTGGATAAAGTGCAATTGGCTTATGTTCCCAATGTATCATATCCTTACTTGTAGCATGACCCCAATGCATAGGGCCCCATACAATATCATTAGGATAGTACTGATAGAACAAATGATAAACTCCTTTGTGATATACCAAACCATTTGGATCATTCATCCACTTTTCTTGGGGTGAAAAATGATACTGCGGGCGGTACGGCTCCATATACACAGATGCAACTTCTTCTTTAGCCATGGATTCTTCTTTTACTGATTCCTCTTTTTTAGATTCACTTTTACATGCCGTTAAAAAAATTAAAACAGAGCACAATACAATTCCGCTCAAAAATTTCATCATGGTGTATAGTATTTTGGTTAAAAATACCGATTTGCAACTAATTTTAAAATAGCTGTTTTAAGAATTCGATAAATTGCATCTTTGCTCAAAATAGTATCTTTGTAGTCCAACTATGTTTAGGAATACATACATAACGACTGTCTTTATTGGGTTTCTTTTTATAAGCCTTGGCACTTCCTATGGCCAAGAAACAATAAAAAAAGCCATAGACAAATACAATGATCACAGTATCCCTTACATTACAGTAGGAGCTTTAAAAGAAAGTAGTGCCGTATTATTAGATGCAAGAGAGAAAGAAGAGTTTGATGTAAGCAGGCTACCTGATGCCTTTTGGGTTGGGTATGAAACCTTTTCTCTAACACATTTAGAAAATGTACCGCTAAAAAAAGACGACCCCATTGTGGTATACTGCGCTATTGGAGTTAGATCTGAAGATGTTGCAAAAGAATTAAAGGCCGCAGGCTATACCAATGTGAAAAATTTATACGGAGGAATTTTTCAATGGAAAAATGAGGGCTATGATGTAGTTGATGCCGATGGAAATACTACCGAAGAAGTACACGCCTTTAGTAAGCAATGGGGCAAACTATTGACTAAGGCCAAAAAAATATACAAACTACCTTGAAAAAACACCACCATAACCTCCTTCTTATTTTTACCCGTAATCCCGAACTAGGAAAATGTAAAACCAGATTAGCAGCTAAGGTTGGAGACGCTACTGCCTTAGCTATCTATAAATTTCTCCTCAGTCATACGGTAGCTATAACAACAGATTTGAAGGCAGCAAAACAGGTATATTATTCTGAATACAAGGGGGAAAACGATATTTGGGACGATACTATCTTCGAAAAAGTTGTACAAGATGGAGAAGATCTTGGGGTACGTATGGCTAATGCTTTTACGGCTGGTTTTAACGCTGGATATCGTAACATTATAGTCATAGGAAGCGATGTGTATGACCTTAGCAAAGAGGATCTTGAAAAAGCTTTTGCCGCCTTAAATACGAATGATTATGTATTAGGACCAGCAGAAGATGGCGGCTACTACCTTTTAGGAATGCGTACCTTTACTCCAGAACTATTTAAAAATAAATCTTGGGGTACTGAAACCGTTCTAGAAGCCACAATGCAAGATCTTCAAGGAGAACAAATTGCCCTGTTAGAACAGCGAAACGATGTGGATCGTTATGAAGACATAAAGGACATTGAAGCCTTTCAACCCTTTTTAAAAAACGTATGACAATATCAAAGAAAGAATTAGAAGAATCGTGCACTTATCTAAAAGAAAAAGGATTTGAAGCACCAGAAATAGGTATCGTTCTAGGAACCGGTTTAGGAAAATTGGTAGACGAAATTGAAGCACCTATTGTAGCACATTATAATAACATTCCATTTTTTCCCTTGGCTACGGTTGAGTTTCACTCTGGAAAACTCATCTATGGCACCTTAGAAGGAAAAAAAGTAGTTGTTATGGAAGGTCGTTTTCATTTATATGAAGGGTATGACTTTTCCGATATTACCTACCCTATTAGAATAATGCATCAATTAGGCATAAAGCATCTATTTATTTCGAATGCCGCAGGTGCTATTAATTTAGATTTTAAAAAGGGAGAAATGATGCTGTTAGAAGATCATATTAATCTACAAGGAGGTTCTCCGTTGGCCTTTGGTAATGTATCAGAGTTTGGAGATCGGTTTGTAGATATGATAGACCCCTATAATGCCGATCTGCGTCATAAATTGGAAGCCATAGCTGAACGCGAAGGGATTCTCTTGCGTAAAGGGGTTTATGCCTCAGTAGTAGGCCCTCAATTAGAAACCAGGGCAGAGTATAGAATGTTGCGCATTTTAGGGGCAGATGCCGTAGGCATGAGTACCGTTCCAGAAGTAATTGTTGCCAATCATTTACGACTACCTATTGTAGCAGTATCTGTATTAACGGATGAATGTGATCCGGATAATTTACAAGCCGTTAATATTCAAGAGATTATAGAAATTGCTGGAAATACAGAACCCAAAATGGTGCTTCTTTTTAAGGCACTAATTAATGAATTATAAAAAGAAAGTTACCTTTGTTTTGTGAAAACTAAGGAACTTTAAACCCT